>CAZDVF010000337.1:0-3452 GCA_964508725.1 uncultured bacterium
AGTGCCTCTGCGGACTCCAATGTGTCGCAAGGGCAGGAGCCCATGCGGTGCTGAATCAGGTGAATCCCGAGAAATAGCTTGTGGTTTTGCGTCTGAACACGTACATTCCTGTGGTTCGGGAGGCAAGGCAAGATCCCCTTCATGAATGGGAAAAAGGGCCTTTCATTCCTGACCTTTTTTGCGGCGGACTCCATCTCACTTGGCTGGCGGGGGAGTCCGCCGTTTGTTATTAAAATTGAAAAAGCCCGAACATCCTTCTCCGGAAAGCTCAAAGATGGGTGTTCAGGCTATGTTGTGTGCGCTAAAGTCGTGTTGTCGGAGTGTTACAACAGATCGAATGTCAGAGAAACTGTGTCGAATCCAACATACGAAAGAGTACGTATAAAGTCAATTTTTTTTTTCGCTTTACCGACAAAATAGCCGGCCAGGATCAGCTCGGCAAGGCAGTGATTCGGATATCCGGTCAAACAGGTTGGAATCTTCACTCTTTCAACGCCTCTTCCAGCGCCTTCTCGGCGTGAATCACTGTGGTGTTGAACAGGGGCACGGTGCAGTCGGCTTTCGAAATCAGAAGGGGGATCTCGGTGCAGCCCAGAATGACGCCTTCCGCGCCCTGCTCATGCAACCTGTCCACGATGTCGACGTATTTCCGGCGGGATTCCGGCGTGATGATTCCCTTGCCCAGTTCGCGGAAGATGATGTCGTTGACCGTGGTCCGATCCGCTTCGTCGGGAACGACTGTATCGATCCCGTGCGAGGCGAGCCCCTCGGCGTAAAACGGTTCTTCCATGGTGAATCGGGTGCCCAGAAGGCCCACGGTCCGCATGCCGCGCTGCAGAATCACGTCGGCCGTGGCGTCGATGATGCTGAGGATGGATACAGGAGAGACTTCCCGAATTTGCGGCAGCACCTTGTGCATGGTGTTTGTGGCGATGACCACAAAGTCCGCTCCGGAATCAGCCAGACGGAGCGTTGCGTCCTGCAGCCCCCTGGCGATGGATAACCAGTCACCGGCCAGCATCCAGTCCTCATACTGCTGAAACGAGACGCTGTACACGACGATGGGAGGGAAGGCGTAATCCCCGAACCGCTCCTCGTACGTCCGAATAATGTGCTGGTAATACACGACGGTGGATTCCGGCGTCATGCCGCCCAGGATACCGATCGTTTTTGGCATGATCATCCTCCTTTTCAGATACAGGACGTTAATCCAAATTAAACTCTGTATTGCATTTGTTTAATCCTTGAAATATAGAGGGGAATTCAAACAAATTCAAGCCATTTTTTATTCTTGACTTTTTCATGAAAATTGTTAATTTGTAACCATTGCCGAAAGGCATACATCGTGGGCTGCCTGAACAAAATACGCGGTTCCCGGGAAATCGCAGAGAAGAAACCGAAAATGCCCGAGGACCATATTTGCGCCCGTAGCTCAATTGGATAGAGCGCTGGCCTCCGGAGCCAGAGGTTACAGGTTCGATTCCTGTCGGGCGTACAAGATAAAATAAACGGGGATTGAAACCGGATCTGCACCAGTGGGAACACGGATTCGCTCGCGCAAAACCCTTGGATGCTTTAATCAAGGGTTTTTTTTCGGAAACAAACAGCATGAGAGAAGCCTATTTCAAGACGGCAACCATCGCATCCCGATCGGAGGCGATGCTTCGTGATGTTCCAAGCTCACGGCATGCTGAAAGAGTGGTTGGGCTTGACACCGCTCTGCTGATTCTTGACATGCAACGCGTTTTCCTGGATGAAGCATCACATGCGCACATCCCCAGCGCGCCGGTCATTGTGCCGGGAATCCAGCGGTTGGCGCGCACGTTTTTCAGATTGGGATTGCCTGTCATTTTAACGCGGCATATGAATACCCCGGAGAATGCCGGGCAAATGTCCGCCTGGTGGCTCGAATTAATCCGCCCGGACAGTCCGGAGAGCCGCATCGCAGAACCCTTCGATTCTCTGGATGCGCCGGTTATCGTCAAATCCCAGTACGACGCTTTTTTTGACACTCCGCTGGAATCCGAACTTCACCAGCGATGCATCCGCCAACTCGTGATCACCGGTGTGATGACCCATCTGTGCTGCGAGTCTACGGCGCGGTCTGCATTCATTCGCGGATTCGAGGTTTTCTTTCCGGTTGATGGAACGGCGACATATTCGGAAGCGCATCATCGGGCGACGCTTATCAACTTGTCGCACGGATTTGCCGTGCCCACGCTTATTGGAACGATTCAATCGCAGTTGGAAAATCCAGGATGACAACTGGAAAACATCCTGTTGTCGTAATCGGCGCCGGCCCGGCCGGAATGACGGCGGCCATGCAGCTGGCACGCTGCGGCATTCCAGTCACGTTATTTGAAAAAGAGACCCCTGGCGGTTTGCTGCTGAATGCGAATTGGGTTGAGAACTATCCCGGTTTTCCTGATGGCATTTCCGGCCCTGACCTGGTCAACCTGTTTGTTGAACAGCTTACACGGCACGGAGTCAGCATCCGAAAGGACAATGTCGGGAAACTGGATTGGGATGGCGACCGTTTTCTCATCCAAACCACGTCACAGAAATGGGAAGCTGAGATCGCAATTATTTCCAGCGGAACCGTTCCCAAGAAACCGGAAACGATTGTCATCGAAAGCGGGGTGGAGAAACACATTCACTACCACGTGCGAGAGTTGGATGGTGCGACCGGTCTCCGCGTCGCCATTGTCGGCGGGGGAGACGCTGCCTTTGATTACGCGCTGAATCTGGCGAAATACCACCGGGTCCTTCTGCTCCATCGGGGAAATCAGGCTCACTGCCTGCCGCTGTTGTGGACGCGATGTTCCGAAGCAGATGCAGTTGACATCCGCTCAGAGATTCAAGTCTTGCGTCTGATAAATCAGGGATCGAGTGTTGCCCTGATATGTAAACAGGGCTCCGAACAACGTGAGGTGACAGTAGGAGCAGACGTGGTTCTTTACTCCATTGGACGAAACCCGAATACACCATTTTTTACAGAAACGATTAAAAGTCAACTGGATCGACTGTCTGACCAACGCCTCTTTCTTGCGGGCGATGTATGCCGTGGACGGTATCGACAGACGGCCATTGCAGTCGCTGACGGACTGCTTGCAGCCATGCAGATTGACCAAATGTTGAAAGGATCAACACGCAATGCGGATTGTAGCAAAAACGGAAGATAATCCCATCGCAACAGTTTACATCGCTGAAACAGATTCGGGAAAACGGATTGAATGCGTTGAGTCGGTGCAGCCGCCTGTTCCACGCGAAGACAAGTGGGTTCTCATTGTATCGACGTTGTTTGGATGCCCGGTGGGCTGTCCATTCTGCGATGCGGGTGGATCATACAAAGGGAAACTCAGCGCTGATGAGATGATGGAACAGATCGGTCTCTTGATCCGAAAATACTACCCGGATGGCCGAGTGCCTGTACCGAAATTCAAGATCCAGTT
>CAZDVF010000338.1:0-3445 GCA_964508725.1 uncultured bacterium
TGGGCGTGCCTATCCTGGTGGGCAAAAACGGTATCGAGCGTATTGTAGAACTGGAACTGACCCTGTCAGAAAAGGAAGCGTTTGACAAATCTGCGGCTGTTGTGCGGAATTCGATGAAATCTCTGGAATTGGGCAGTGACAAAAAGGAGGCGTCATCATGAAGAAAGTGACGATCATCGGAAGCGGAAATGTTGGAGCCTCCTGCGCTCTTTACATCTCGGAAAAACGTCTGGCCGACGTGTTGCTCATCGATGTGGTTGAGGGTCTGGCCCACGGCAAAGCGCTCGATTCTGTGGAAGCAGCCCCCATTCGGCATTACGATACAACGATCACCGGCACTCATGATTTTTCTGTCATGGCTGATTCGGATGTTGTAGTGGTTACGGCGGGCAAGGCTCGGACGCCTGGCATGTCACGGGACGACCTGTTGCAGATCAACGCCAAGATTATTACGTCTGTCTCACGTGAGATCGCCCGATGGGCGCCTAATGCCATCCTCATCATGGTTTCCAATCCCTTAGACATCATGAGTTATTTGGCGCTGAAAGTGACAGGATTCGCCCTCAAGCGGGTTGTGGGCATGGCCGGCGTTCTGGATGCCACACGATTCCGCTACTTTCTGGCAGCCGAACTGGGTGTCAGTGTGGCTGACACCACGGCTTTGGTGTTGGGTGGACACGGTGATTCCATGGTGCCGTTGCCCCGTTATGCAACAGTGGGTGGCATTCCCATTCCTGAACTGCTGCCCAGAGATACCATCGAAATGCTCATCGAACGGACGAGGAAGGGCGGAGCCGAGATTGTTTCCTATCTGAAGACTGGCAGCGCATTTTGGGCTCCTGCTGCAGCAGCCGCAGAAATGGTTGAATGTGTCATCCGTGACAAGATGCGTATTCTTCCCTGCTCAGCCTATTTGCGGGGCGAGTACGGCATTGAGGGGCTCTTTGTCGGCGTTCCGGTGAAACTGGGCAAGAACGGTGTGGAGGAGATTGTTGAACTTTCCCTGAACAAGGATGAGTACGACGCGCTCCAAAGCTCTGCGGCTGGTGTGAAGGCGGTCATCGAAAAGCTGGAAGAGCAGAATCTGATCTGATTTTAAACCTGTTATGCACCGGCAAATGAGTTCATCCCATATTTCAATGCCAGGTTCGTAGCAGGAATCCACAAACTTGCGGTTGGCAACCATTTGACAGACGACCGGTTCTGAATCCCAAAGTCATGTTGAGGAAGACGATCCCATGCGCATTGAGATCCCCTACGGACGCGATTTAATGGAAGCATTCATCCCTGAAGACAATTTCGGTGAAATGGTCTATCCCAACGCGGTCGAGACCGGTGATGAGGCCGAGACGCTCCAGCGGGCGCTGAATAATCCCATTGGTACAAAATCGTTTGATGCCTTTTTAGAGGATGCCCGGGACGTCCTCTTCATTGTGAATGACGGCACGCGTCCCACGCCAACAGCGAAAGTCCTTGACGTCATTGCAGATCGAATCAAGGATAAAACCGTCCGCTTTATCATTGCCACGGGCTGTCATCGGGCGCCCACCGAAGACGAGCTGCAAGAGATTTTCGGACAGCATTTAAACGCATTCCGCGACCGTATCCATTCTCATGATGCGAAAAAAGACGAAATGGTACGCTTGGGCGTTTCCAAGAACGGGACCGAGATGGAGGTCAACAAGCTGGGCGTCGAGGCCCACAAGATCGCTATTATCGGATCAGTTGAGCCGCACTATTTTGCGGGGTACACCGGCGGACGCAAAGCTTTTCTGCCGGGCATCGCTTCGTACAAGACGATTGAGCAGAATCACAAGCTGGCGCTCAAGATGAGCGCCCAGGCCATGGTGCTGAAGGGGAATCCCGTCCACGACGATATGGAAGACGCCATCCAGACCATTAAGGATAAAGAGGTTTTCGCCATCATGACTGTGCTCGACCGCAATGACCGAATCTACGCGGCAACGGCCGGTGATATCACGCAGTCGCTTGAGGAGGCTATCGACAAATCACACGAGGTTTTTTCGGTCGAAATCAAGGAGAAAGCCGACATTGTAGTGGCCGTAGCGCCCCATCCCATGGATGTGGATCTCTATCAATCCCAAAAGGCTCTGGACAATGCCAAGCATGCGCTGAATCCCAACGGCATTTTGATTCTCGTGTCCCGATGCCGCAGCGGCATCGGACACGACACTTTTGCCAAGCTCCTCTCCAGCGCACACGATCCCCAGGACGCTCTCGATAAGATTGAAAAGAAATATGTGTTGGGCTATCACAAAGCGGCCAAGATGGCCGAGATTGCACGCTGGGCTACAATGTGGGGCGTGACAAGTATTGATCCCAATCTTATGCGTGATATTTTTATCCGGCCTTTTCGTACAGTTCAGGAAGCCCTTGATGCGGCGATTGCACAAAAAGGACGTGAGAAGATTCTTTTCATGATGGCGGCCAGCATGACCATCCCGCGATTACGTAAACGGATTATATTCCGTTCGCGACGGTTTATCCATGGCGCAAGACCAGGCAGTAATGTTATGCATGAAATCTATGAGGATTCGGTTCAATTGCCCGATTCTGAGCGGCTCTTTGCTTCTTTGATGGAGGGACGTTGAGTCAGATTTTTAAAGGTTTTATCCAATTCGGATGTGAGGCGATTCTTCTGAGATAATCGACAATCCCCGTGTCCGATTACTCGTTATAAGACGACAAGCACAAAACCGTGACAGGATGATTCTGTCACGGTTTTGTATATTCTGGAGTAACTTGCTTTTAATATTGTCTGATTGGCTGTGACTTAGGGTCACCTGAAAAAGTAAAATTCAGCATTTTAATTTCGCAAAGTCATCCCAGGATATCTGATTTGCAAGGCGCACCCGGCGGTTGCTTTTGTCCAGTCCATCATAAAATATATGGATTTATCAACAAACATACAATATCTAATTACATTCAATTCAATGGCTTATGACTTTTCAATGAGGCCCTATTTGTACCGAATCCACCTGATCGCCTCTTTGATGGACGGCTTTTTTCCGTACATGAGGATGCCCACCCGGTAGATCTTGGCCGTCAGCCATATCAGAAGCGCAGTGGAAGCCGTCATGGTGAAAAGGGAAAGGATCGCTCCAGACGGCAGAATGGGATCAGTAATGGCCACACGGGCAAACATCACAATGGGCGTGTAAAGCGGAAACAGGGAGATCCAGAAAGCTTTGGCTGTTTCAGGATTTTTAGCCACGGCCAGCATAATAAAAAAGCCGACCCAGATGAGCATGACGATGGGCATCTGATACTGTTGGCCCTCGTCTTCGGTGTTCACCATCGCCCCTACTGCGGCAAAAATGGACGAGTAAAAGACAAAACCTAACAGGAAGAAGCCGATCATAAACCCAAAAATTTGGGGCGTGAAGTGGACCTGGCGCAACAGGTTGATCACATCGGGCGCATC
>CAZDVF010000339.1:0-3412 GCA_964508725.1 uncultured bacterium
CAACATACAGAGGGCTGGGCGGGAATGCATACGCCATCCGCAACGGTGAGGCGCCAGGCGTAACTGTCCATTTCATTGATGCAGACATTGACAAGGGCAAGCTCATCGCCCGTGAACGAATCCCGGTTCAGCACGGAGATTCCGTGGCAAAAATCAACGATCGCGCCATGGCCCGCGGAGCAGAACTCATGACCCGGGCGATTCAGCGTATCGACGACGGAACACTGACATTTCCCGAGATCACAGATCCGGTCGGCGACATGTATTACGCCATGCCCTATGCTGAAGTGAAATCCCTGAACAGAAAACTCGGTGATTCCCAATTTGTCCGCCAACTCAACGAAGGAGTATGATCATGCGATACGAACGCGTCCTTTTGGTCAGTCCACCCTCGATCAGTTATCTCGGTGCGGCCCGGCCTCCACAGAACCTGGGATTCCTGGCTCAGGCCTTGCTGGAAGCCGGCATCACGTACGATGTGATAGACATGCGATTTGGATACACTCTGGCGGATTTGAAAAAGAAAATGGATGCCTTTCAGCCTGATCTGGTGGGTGTATCGATGGTGTCGCTGGAGTATAAGCGGACTTATAAATTGATTTCAGAAATCAAACAATACGACACACAGATTACAACAGTCGTCGGCGGACCGCACGTCACTGTGTTGCAAGAAACGGTGCTAAATGAGTGTTCGGCTATCGATTTTGGTGTGGTCTACGAAGGGGAAGGAACCCTGGTGGATCTGTGCCAGGATGCACTCTCTATCGGTGAAATCAAGGGATTGATGCACAGGCAGAATGGTGATGTTGTGTACAACGGGCATCGGCCGTTTCCCAAAGAGCTTGACATGATCTCGTTTCCCACATACCAGGGATTTGAACTCAAACGATACATCAGAGAGATGCCCTTCAATTCAAGCAGGGGATGCCCGCTCAAATGTATCTTTTGTCCCAACAAAATGATCACCAAAAAGTTTCGGTGGCGCAGCGCCCAAAATGTAGTCGATGAGATCGAATATTGGTACAAGCGCGGATTCCGGGTTTTCAATTACGACGACGATAACTTTACATTCTTCAACGATCGTGTGTACGAAATATGTGATGAAATCGAAAAGCGAGAGATCCGGGACGTGGAGCTTCGCTGTTCAAACGGAGTACGGGCTGACCGGGTTGATCGGCCTTTGCTGAAGCGCATGCGCGAAGTGGGATTCAACTACATCGCCTTCGGTGTGGATGGCGGCAACAACAAGATGTTAAAATACAACAAAAAAGGCGAGACCATCGAGCAGATCGAGGTGGCCATCAAGCATGCCTGCGAACTGGGTTTCGATGTGAAAATATTTGTGATTACCGGTATGCCCCACGAGACCATGGAGGATATTGAGGATTCCATCCGGTTGGTTCTAAAATATCCGATCAAACGGGTGATTTTAAATAATCCGGTGCCATATCCTGGAACTGAATTGTTCGACATCGTCAAAGAAAACAAGTGGTTCATCAAGCAGCCTGAGGAATATTTAAATTTTGTGACAGAGAATGAGGACGTACCGGTATTCACCACGCCGGAACTTTCGTACGAAGACCGGATCGGTATCCTAAAACGCTGCCGGAAAATCGAGAAGCAGGTGACCCGCAACGCAGTCAAGCGGATGTACAAAAAATGGTGGGTGCTTGGTTCGCTGGCTGGCTATCTTTTTGCAACACGTTTTGTCGAGCGGATGTTTTTTAAAAACATGGCTTTTCGCCGGGTAATCGAGTCAATCCGCTACAGGCGGATGTTGGCAAAACAGAAGCAGCTTCTGACAGCAGGATCATGATGATATGAAAATCTGTATGATATCGTACTCGCAATATGCGTACGATAACAGAGTGCAGCGGTACGCCATGTCGCTTCAGGAGCGGGGTGACCAGGTCGATGTGATCTGCCTGGGCGGTGATGGAAAACCGGCCATCGAACGTAAAGGACAGATCACATTGTATCACATTCAGGAGCGCGATTTTCATGAGCGGTCGGTTTTGACTTATCTAAAAAATCTGGTTGTCTTTTTCATTCGATCCACGGTTGTTTGCACCAGGCTTCATCAGGAATACCGGTACCGCGTGATCCATTTTCACAACATTCCTGATTTTGGCGTTTTTTGCACCATCATTCCAAAGATGATGGGAGCGAAGGTTATTCTAGATATTCACGATCTTGTCCCCGAATTCTACATGCAAAAATTTGGTGTGGACGCGCAGCATCCTGTCATCCGGTTTCTGAAATGGATCGAAAAAATCTCGGCCCGATATGCTGATCACGTCATCACTGTAACGGATATCTGGCGGCAACGTTTGATTTCACGATCCATATCCGCTGAGAAAGTCACTGTGGTTCTCAACGCGCCGTACACGCCCTATTTTTCGAATGCGTGTGCAAGTCATAAAACACAAAACGGAAAGGTGACGCTGAGTTATCACGGAAATTTGGGCGAGACGACAGGTGTCGAGATATTGGTCCGTTCGATGAAAAAAGTGACGCAAACGTGTCCAAATGTTCAGCTTTGGATCACGGGCAAGGGACGGGAGGATGAGAAGCTGAAAGCGCTGAGCCGCGAACTCGGTCTGGAAGAGAGCATCACATTTCGAGAACCGGTTCCCAATCACCGGATTTGTGAGACCGTTGGCCAGGCCGATATCGGGATTGATCCCAAACTGAACGGCGTGTATTCCGGTGAGACGCTGAGCGTCAAGGCGATGGAATACTTGGCCATGGGAATTCCCTTGATCGTCTCCCGGACAAAAGCGGCTGAAATGTATTTTGATGATACCATGGTCCAATTTTTTCGACCCGATGATGCGGATGATCTGGCGCGTCAGATTATCGAATTGTGCCGTTCTGTAGAAAAGCGCAAGTCACAGGTTGTGCAAGCGGAACGCTTCCTTGAAATACACAGCTGGGACCGTTACAAAGAAAAGTACTATTCTATTGTGGATGGCTTGTGAACATTGAGTTGCTGAAATCGAGAACCACTAGCAGAGATAGTAGTTTGAAGATTAATTGAGACTATTTTACATTGATCAGTGGCTCTCTTCATTATCGGTAATTATTGACAGGTTTAATAGGGAACATAATTGGAACAAGTACGAGGAAAATATTATCAAGTCCTTCAAGAATCATAGGTAAAGAATATCAAATGGATATTGGAAACTTAAATTCATTTCTTCGGTATGGGCATTTCATGAAATATCACAGCCCTGAAATGGATCAATTTGATTTTTCAGACCTTGATCGACAAAAGTACAATCAAACTGATGAATCTGCTCTTCTCGGAATACTGGATAAAACTTTTTTTGAAACAATACAATCCCATTTCAAGTCAGGACAGAAACATTTGATACCCTTGAGCGGCGGCCTTGACAGCAGGGCGATACTG
>CAZDVF010000340.1:0-3402 GCA_964508725.1 uncultured bacterium
GAAAAAACAAATGCCAGGATCCTCCGCCAGAAATTCAATGCGTATGCCCAACTTCACGGCCATGAGGATTTGGCCAAGGGGATTTATTTCGAACCTCTGAAAGACATCCATTTTCAGTATAACCGAAGCAACCTGGAGCCAGCTTTTAACAGGGATTATCTGAGAGTCTTGATGGGCGTCGCTCTGGCCGTTCTGGTTTTGGCGTGTATCAATTTCATGAACCTTGCCACGGCGCGTTCAACAAAACGGGCCAGGGAAGTCGGGATCAAGAAATGTGTCGGATGCAGCAGAAGCCGGCTCATGGTGCAATTTTTCAGTGAAGCGCTGTTCATGACTTTTATAGGTCTGGTGCTGGCTATGGTCTTGGTTTATCTGTGTTTGCCGGTTCTCAACACCTTTATGGGAAAACAGATTACCGTGCCGTTGAATGAATCCGTTTTTATCCTGATCCTTTTGGGTCTTCTCATCTCAACCACGTTCATTTCAGGAATGTATCCTGCTTTGCTGCTCTCTTCGTTCAAACCCAACACTGTGTTGAAAAAGGAAGTGAAATCGAAAAACCGGCCTGCCATTCGGAATATATTGGTTGTTTTTCAGTTTCTGATCTCTGTCTCCCTGATTTTTTGCACGTTGACAATTTCAAAACAAATGCATTTGATCCAGTCAAAAAATATGAGTATGAATTCTGATCAGATATTGAATGTCCGGTTGAATCGATTGCTGTACGACAAAGGATCGATGTTAAAGAATGTGTTCCTTCAGATTCCCGGAGTCGAAAGCGCATCGCTGAACAGTTTTAGACCAACGACGTATGGCTGGCATCAAACCGTTGGATGGGAGGGACAGCAGCCGTCTCAATCAACCAGCATGTGGATCATGGCGGTTGATAAAGATTTTTTCCCCACTCTGAATATCCCCCTCATCGAGGGAGAAGAAGAGCTTAAACATTTTGGAGGTAATAATGATCAATTCAGATATTGTTTGAACCAGGCAGCTCTGGAAACCATCGGCTGGAAAACGGCAGCAGGCAAACGATTCAGCCACTACGGCCAGGATGTTGACGGCCGGATTATCGGCGTGACGGAGAATTTTCATTTCCGATCCCTGCATCACCTGGTTGCTCCTTTGGTGATGGTTATTCGAGACATGGGAGATCAAATCTCCCTGCGTCTCTCAACAACCAATCTGCAGCATACGATGGCTTTGGTGAGGCAAAGTTGGAAAGAACGCGTCCCTCAGTTTGAGATGGATTACTACTTTCTGGATGATGATTTCAATGATCTCTACGGATTTGAAACAAAACTTGGTCAAATCATGATTCTTCTCACAGGATTGTCCCTGTTTATCGCTTCTCTGGGGCTCTTCAGTCTTGCGACATTTACGGCTGAACAGAAGACCAAGGAGATTGGCATTCGCAAGGTGATGGGCGCTTCCATACCCCAGCTGATGCGGATGCTTTTTCATGAAACTATCCGTTTGGTGGTTTTGGCAAACGCATTGGCCTGGCCGGTCGCCTATTTTGTCATGAACCGATGGTTGCAGAATTTTGCCTACCGGGTGAATGTAATCTGGTGGATATTCCTGGTGTCCGGAATTGGCGCCCTGATGATCGCTCTGGCCAGTGTCAGCTATCAGACCATCAAGGCGGCCCGGGCCAATCCGATTCAGAGCTTGCGGTATGAATAAGATAAGGAAAAGGCAACCCAACAAGAAACGGAAACCGAAGATCGGATACCGGAGACCGAAAGAATAAGGTGTTGGAGGTATTTAATGTTTCAAAACTATTTCAAGATCGCTTACAGAAATTTTGTAAGATACAAATTGTTCTCTTTTATCAACATTCTTTGTCTGGCCGTCGGCCTGGCCGTTTTCATCCTCATCATGCTTTTCGTCCGCACCGAGCTCGGCTTCGACCGTTATCACACGAACGCCCGGAATATCTACCGGGTGGTCCAGGAGCAACCGGGGAACTATTTTCTCGGATCAAATGTTTTTGCCGTAACGTCCGGTCCCCTTGCTGAGGCCATGGTCCAGGATTTTCCTGAAGTTCAGATGGCGACGCGGATCGACGACTGGTCGAACGTCCTTGTCCTGATTGGCGAAAAGAGTTTTCTCGAGAAGAAAATTCACTGGACAGATCCCCAAACATTCGAGATCTTTAGCTTTCCGCTCGTCAGAGGCGACCGAACTTCGGTCCTCAAGGAACCGTACTCGGTCCTCCTGTCCGAGCGGGCGGCTCGCCGGTTCTTCGGCGAAACCGATCCGATCGGTCGGACGGTTGTTTTTCAGGCCTATGATAAGAACTCCGAGTTCAAGGTCGCGGGTGTGTTCCGCGACATCCCGGCAAACTCCCATTTCGTCATGGACGTCGTCGCGTCCTTTGAGACACTGGGCAAGATCCAAGATGTCGACCTGACCCGGTGGGGGAGCAATTCATACTACACATACGTCCTCCTGAAGGACGGCGCGGACCCGCGGGCCCTGGAGGCCAAGCTTGTCCCCTTCATCGCGAAGTACGAAGCCGAGAGAGGATGGACGCACGAAGGCCAGCATTCGCGTTACTTCCTCCAGCTCCTGACCCGCATTCATCTCCATTCCCGGGCCAATATGGATTTCGGCTCAATCGGCGACGGCCGCTTCGTTTTCCTGTTCGCCTCGATCGCCGTCCTTGTGCTGGTCATCGCATGCGTCAACTACATGAACCTGGCCACAGCCCGGTCGCTCAAGCGGGCCAAGGAGGTCGGCCTGCGGAAAGTGATCGGCGCGGCCAAAGGCCAGATCGTACGGCAATTCCTGGGCGACTCGATGATGATCACGTTCCTGTCTCTGCTCCTTGCCGTGGGTATCGTTCTGGCCGTTCTGCCGACGTTCCGTTCATTCGTCGAGCGCGACATCGTCTTTAATCCCTTCAGCGACATTGCATTGATGGCCGGGCTCGTTCTCCTTGCCGCGATTGTCGGTGTGATCGCCGGAAGTTATCCAGCCTTCTTCGTATCGGCTTTTCGGCCGGTCGCCGCTCTCAAGGGCACCGGCGCCTCGCGGGCCAAAGGGCGGGGACTTCGCAATGCCCTCATTGTCTTCCAGTTTACGGCCTCGATCACGCTCATCATATGCACGATCGGCGTTCGAAGCCAGCTCAGTTTTATTCGGAACCGGGACATGGGCTACGAGCGCGAGCAGATTCTTGTCCTTTCTCCCCGGGGCGGCGTTCGGACAAGGCTTGAGGCTTTCAAGACGGAGCTCAGGCGCGATCCCTCCATCATGAGCGTCGCGTCCTCATCCTGCCTTCCCAACAACGTCACATCGAGTACGATGGCCAAATGGCCGGGGCGGCCTGAAGGGCTCGAGATCCCGATCTATGTCATTGCGGCCGACTATGATTTTGCCGAGCTCTATGGCCTC
>CAZDVF010000341.1:0-3388 GCA_964508725.1 uncultured bacterium
GTCGTGGAGTTCATTCTGGCATATGAACGGTACGGTATTGAAACGTGTTATGTACGAGAAGTCTATCCGCTCAAAGATCTCACTTCGATTCCGTGTACGCCGCCCTTTGTGATGGGAATCACGAATATACGTGGTCAGATTCTTTCTATCGTTAATTTAAAGCAGTTTTTCGATCTTCCACACAAGGGGCTTACAGATCTGAACAGGGTGATTGTTTTACGTGCGCCAGGTATGGATCTGGGTATATTGGCCGATCGGATTATCGGTGTCAGACAAATTGTGCAAGACAACATCCAGACTAACCTGCCGACCCTGACTGATATGCGGGCCAAGTATCTTTATGGCGTGACCTCAGATCGACTGGCGGTTCTGGATGTTGAGAAGATTATTCACGATCCGAAATTAATTGTACATGAAGAGGTCGAGCTATGAAGTGTGGAGAAGAAAAACACAGAGCGGGGGAGGCAATGAGGAAGCTGTCCATTGCATGTCTATTGGTTGGATGCCTTTTTGTCTCCTTTATTGTCTCTGGACAGAATCCGGGGCAGTATATCATTGTTGTAAATAATTCAAATGAAGTGACAACGATTTCGAGAAAAGATCTGTCAAAACTCTTTTTGAAAAAGAAGACCCGGTGGAATTCTGGAAAAGAGGTGCTGCCCGTGGATCTGCTTGAAACATCGCGTATCCGCGATCGATTTTCACAGGACATTCACAGGCGTCCCCTGGCAAAAGTGAAAGCTTATTGGCAGAATCAAGTGTTTTCAGGTAAAAGATTTCCACCTCCCCAGTTTGAATATGAAAGAGATGTTCTGTCCTTTGTGGCGTCCGATTCGGGAGCCATTGGGTATATTTCGACGACTACACCTGTCGATGGATTCGACGTTCATATTGTCAGCATCACGAATTAACTGAAATCGGGGTGACCAACATGTTCAAACATTGGAAATTCAGCAAAAAGATCTTCTGCATACCCGCCCTGGCGACACTGTCGTATCTATTTCTGTTTTTCATGACCCAGTCGCTCAACAGGAAGAATGCGGATCTGCTAGATTTGACTGTACAGGGCTATTCACCAGCGCTGGAATTCAGCCGTGATCTTCTCGTCATATTGGATTCGGTTCAACGCAATTTACAAGATGCCGTAACATCGGCAGACGAAGATGCGCTGGTTTCAACAGATAATTTCCGTGACGTATTTCTCGAACGGATTGCGCAAGAATCTCAAAATCCTGTTCTGAATCAAAGTGATCTGAACGACCTGAAAACTCTTTTTCTCGATTATTATACCATTGCTAGACAAACTTCCAATCAGATGCTCGAAGAAGCGTCAAGCAGCGTCATGTACACAGCGCTTCAGGAGATGACAGAAAAGTACAACACATTCAAGGCATTTCTTGAGGCTAACATTCAACAAAACAGAGAGAAGATGGCCGCGCAATTTAACTCAACACGCGCCAATAACCGTCTTGCCACGATCATTAGCAGTATCACGATAGGCGTTTGTATTTTTTTACTTTCAGCACTTTCGGCCATTGTGATTCGTGCTATCGCTCGCCCTCTCAATACAGCGATTAAATTAGCTGAGAATGTGGCTGCCGGAAATTTAAATATCGAGATCGAAGAGAGTGATGCCCGTGACGAAGCAGGGATTCTCATCCGCACACTCCATATGATGGTCGTTAACCTGCGCGATCTTATGGGACAGATTAAAGAGAGCGCCAGCAGTCTGGCTGCGGCTGCCGGCCAGATATCCGCCTCAGTCACTCAGATTGCGTCTGCGGCGACTGAGACAGCGTCGGCTGCCAATGAAACCAGCATTACCGTTGAGGAAGTACGCCAAACAGCCACTGATTCGAATCAGAAAGCAAAGAATGTTTCTGATAGTTCCCAGAAAGCTGTTGAAGTGTCGCGGGCTGGAGAGAGCGCTGTCACCTCCACCATCGAAGGCATGCAGCGTATCGAGGCTCAAATGGAATTTATCGCAGAGAGCATCCTGAAGCTCAGTGAACACGGCCAGGCTATTGGAGAAATTATCGCTACTGTAGAAGACGTGGCTGAACAGTCCAGCCTTTTGGCTGTCAATGCATCCATCGAAGCTGTAAAAGCTGGTGAGCAGGGCAGGGGATTCTCCGTTGTAGCACAGGAAGTTCGGAATTTAGCCGAACAATCCAAGCAGGCTACAGCCCGCGTCAGGTCCATTCTTGATGATATTCAAAATGCGACAAGTGAAGCTGTCATGAAAACGGAGCAGGGGAGCCGCAGTGTCGAAGACGGTGTCAAGCTGTCGACCGATTCGGGACAGGCGATTCAACGGTTGGCGGCGTCAGTTTCTGAGGCATCACTTGCCACACGGCAGATCTCTGTTTCAAGCCAGGAACAATTGGTGGGTATGGACCAGGTTGTGGCGGCCATGGAAAGTATCAAACAGGCAAGCGATCAAAATGTGACAGCGACAAAACAAGTCGAGTCAGCCTCACAAGAGCTGTTTCACTTGGGTGAAAAGCTTAAGACCTTGATGGACAAATATATCGTTTAATCAGTTGAATGGTAAGGAGAAAAACAATGTTTGAGAACGATTCGGAGTTCTTCAAAGAACTGTTGGATATGTTCAGAGTGGAGTCAGAAGAACATCTTAAAGAGATGTCGACAGGACTGACAAAACTGGAGAGCGCAACCGGTTCGGATCAGCGTTTGGGTATTCTTGAAACGGTATTCCGTGCGGCTCACAGTCTCAAGGGAGCAGCGCGTGCTGTGGGCCTGACTGACATCGAGCCAATTGGCCAGTCACTCGAAGCTGTGTTTGCAACGATGAAGCAGGCGAATGCTGAAATGGACGTCGGTTTATCCAGCACCCTGCATCAAACGATAACACAGCTCGAAATGCTGATTCACACCATGGACGACCAGGGGAAGGTGGACGGAGACAAGACTCTCATCAATCACCTGCTTGTCGATATGCAGGTTTCAATCGCCAATATGCGGGCTTAGGCTATACCGGTGGGTAATACACGCCATCGACATAAGCGTGACGGGAGCTTCCATGCAGCTGAATGATGATGATTTTATCAAAGAATTGCTCGAGATGTTCAAGATTGAAGCAGAAGAACATCTCAAGGATATGGTTTCGGGCCTTATGGATCTGGAGAAATCCTCGGCCGCCAGTGAGCAGAAGGGGATTCTGGAGACCGTTTACAGGAACATTCACAGT
Source organism: uncultured bacterium (assembly GCA_964508725.1). GTDB lineage: Bacteria > Zhuqueibacterota > QNDG01 > QNDG01 > DSAB01 > CAZDVF01. The sequence goes on from CAZDVF010000341.1 coordinate 3,212, forward strand.
TTAAAAGGTGCGGCCCGCGCTGTCAATCTCATTGAGGTTGAGTCATTGTGCCAGACGGTCGAGAGCGTCTTTGCCTCTCTGAAGCGGGGCGAGTTGATGTTTTCAAGCGATGTGTTCGATGTGTTGCACGGATCTGTGGATCTGTTGACTGAGTTGATTGAATCGCCCGAGGGACAG
>CAZDVF010000342.1:0-3372 GCA_964508725.1 uncultured bacterium
GATCTTCAAACCACTGGCTCTGCCAGTGGTTCTCGATCCTAAACTGGACGGCAGAGATACCTGCCTACTTTAAGCCCCCCGGCTCCGCAGGGAGTCTTATAGCCACCGCCTCTGGCGGCGGATCGTTTACTCGTAAAAAGGATTCCATTTTCTTCTTGCCGGGCGAGACGGAGACGTCTCGCCTTTTTTATTCTTTCTCGGCGCGTGTTTTGCGTTATCCTTCCAACGCTCCAGAAATAACTTGCATTTTCCTGTTCAGTCCTGTATTTTTTGAGAGTATGATCTACTGTCCATTCCATCATCACGCCATCGTATTTTAAAGGAGACGGAGAATGAAAACATCGAGATGTCTTTTCCTTTTCGCCATGGCAATTGTTTTCATCAGCATACCGGCCACAGGCCAGCCGGTCCGCTCAACACACGAAATTCTGCCGCCGGGCATCCTGCCGGTTGTGATTCTACAGGGGTCTGATTACGACATGGGTTTTCAATACGGCCAGCAAGCCGCGGGCTACATCGCTGTGAATGCCGAAGCGGCCTGGGCTTCAGCCCTGGAGACATCCACTCGCGATGAGGTCCTTCTCGCGCTCAAGGCCAGCCAGCATTATATTCAGGAGTATACTCCGGAAAATATCGAGATTCTCAAGGGGATGGTCGCCGGGGCGCGGTCATCCGGTTACACAGTGACGTATGAAGACGTGTTGTTGATCAACTGCGCCTTGCCAGATCCGGAGACTTCCACATATCCTGCCGGTGCGGAACAGTCCGAACTGCCTCCCAAGAAGGGATGCTCGGTCTGTTCGGCCTGGGGCAGCGCGACCAAAGATGGCCGTCTCATCGGGCTGGATACGCTCGATGGTGACGGCGAATCGCGCTACGGCGTGATCATCGTGGCTTTTCCCGACAAGGGTAACGCTTACATTTGCGGCGCAGATGCTGGGGAGATTGGCGACCATTTTCTGATGAACAACAAGGGTTTCTTTCTGGGCAACAGCGGCGGTGGACCGTCGCGGGAAATCGATAACAATTACGGTCTTGGCTGGGCGTGCTCGCTTCCCCACATTGTCCGCTTTTCTGACAACGCCAAAGAAGCGCGCGACATGATTCAGCCCTGGCAGATCAGCAATCCCGAGAACTTTCACTTTGTTGACATCCACGGAAACGCGTTTGTTGTAGAGAAGACGGCGGCTGTCCAGGCTGTCCGCAAGTCCGGTGATTTCGGCGAGAAGGACTTCCTCTTCTCGAGCAACAACTACCTCCACAAGACCATGAAGATCACGAAAGAGGGTGGATTCCACAAGGGGCATGGCGGATACGGCGCCTATTCTGCTCCGCGGAATTTCGTGTTCTGGGACATGCTGCACAATTACCGCGGCCGGATAGATGAGGCTTTCATGCAAATGATCCTCCGCTTTCCAGGCAATCCGCCGCCCTGGCCTCCTGCGTCCGGATGGAACGCCAAGATTTGCCGTCCCACGAATTCCTGGATATCGGTAGTGGTTCCGGATGACGGCGACGAGGGGTACGTCCATATCTGCACCGGACCGGCCGGCCGGGTGATTCAGTCCTCAACAGCCTCGGACGGGAGTCCCATGCTGTCCAATTACCAGTATATCGACGGCACTCACACCTTTTTCACGCTGCGGTTGAAGCAGGATCCCAAATCTGTCGTCAAAGAGGCGAAGAAAGACGCCAAAAACAGCCTGGCTGCGGCGTACAAGGAGTTCATGCAGGTCACGCCGAAAGATGATCCTTCCTACAGTACGCTCCAGAAGCTCTATTCCACAGCGAATGTCGAATACTACCGGGGCAATCTGGCGTGGAACAAGGCAAGAACAACAAGCGGGCGAGAATCCATCGCCTGGATGGCAAAAGCAGCCACGGGTTACACCCGCTGTCAGGCCCGTGCCACCGAGGTATATGAAGCGCTGGTTCCGCCAGCCACCAGTCCCTCTGATCTGGGCTTGAAACCTTTCGGGGGTGACTGGGCGACATGGGAGACAGAAGTGGGAAGTCCAAAATAGCGATGTCACGTCATTTTTCAGGTTTCCGGCGCGTTGTAGAAGAAGCCATCATTGTTTTGAGTGGATGTCTTTTCATCCTGACCGGTTGCAGTAAAGATTTCAGTGTATTCGAAGAATACCCGGGTGCGTGGATATCCGGCATCACATTTTACAACGATGGCCAGGACATTCCGCACGACGGCAGGATTTATGAGACGGATCACATTCTTGTGTTCAGTGATGCCAGCAGTGATGCGGTTAAAATGAAATACGCACGCATGGCCGAAGCGTCATTTCGGGAGCTGCTGTCTGCGTTTGACATTCCTGACGCTGCTGAACTGGGCATCAGGAGAAGAGAAAACAAGCTCACCATCTACGCAAACAGATATCGCAACATCAACCAGCAGTCTTTCCCTAACGGCTTTATTTTGTATGCTCTCGATTCACCTGTTTACCTTCAGTGGTCCGGGTGGGATGATCTGAGATACCGCCGTCAGGTAAAGCACGAAACCATGCATGTGATGCAATATCTTTTCGGATTGACGTGGCACCGGCTGGAATTGAGTCAATATCCCGAGACCTGGTTATCTGAAGGATTGGCTGAGACTGTCAGTGGTGGTGTTTACCCCCCCATAACCAGCGTTCAACAAGTCGATACATGGATGGAGAAGGACGATCATGTCAATCCAATCTCCATCCATTTCTGGACTGACTACCCCGTGCCCCACGAGCGGGTGAACGAATATTACCCGATGTTCGGTCTGGCTGTGCGTTGTCTTCTCGATCCCAGCGGGTTGGGCAAGACCCTGGCTGATGTTAAGGCGATGTTCCTGACGCTGGGTACCGGCCGTTACAAGTTCACGGAGGCGTTCCACCAACATATGGGCCTGTCGGTCGAAGAATTCGAAACGCAGTTTCCCGCACTCGTATCAAGTGTTCTCGGTTCCGGAACACGTTGATGGCAGGGGATATCTTGTTCACACGAAACGGAAGTAAGAGAAGTAAATCATGCGTGTCGTGTGCGTTTTTTCGGGAATTGAATTCGAGAATCCAAGGGGGATTCAGTTTTTCAGATTCGTCTGCGTCTGGTTGTTGTCCATCAGCCGGTTGTTGGCTTCGTTCGATTCAATGAGTTCGTAGAGGTCGAAGGAGGTGTAGTATTCCTCGGAGATGAACGGACCTGGCCGGATGCCACGGGATTTCTCCTGTTTTATTTTCGAGAGACTTAAAAAAGCCACTTTCTTCAAAGAAAGTGGCGCAAGCAATCCGCCCAACACTCCAAATAGATACGATTTCTTCCCAATTACGAAATTTTAAAAACCTTCCGGAGGTGTAAAACCTCCGGAAGGGTAAATATTGTTCATATCAC
>CAZDVF010000343.1:0-3371 GCA_964508725.1 uncultured bacterium
CGTGTTTTCATCCAACTACACGCTGTACGGCGACATGTCCCGACGCGTCATGGAAACGTTGCACCAGTTCTCGCCGGAGGTGGAAGTCTATTCCATCGACGAAGCCTTCCTGTCGCTGTCCGGTTTTGAGCGCCTCGGGCTGGATCGCTACATTCGGCACATGAAACAGACGGTGGATTCATGGACCGGCATTCCGGTGACCATCGGGGTGGCCACAACCAAAACCCTGGCCAAGATCGCCTCCCGCATCGCCAAGAAGGACAAAACCCTTGACGGCATTTTGAACATGGCACGTTTATCCCGGCAGGAGCTGGACGATCGGCTCGAGCGCATTCCTGTGGAAAAAATCTGGGGCATCGGGAGGCAATCGGAAAAGAAACTCAAAGCCCGCGGGATCCTGACTGCAAAACAGTTCAAGCATGCCAACACCAACTGGGTGAAGAAGGAGTTCAAGATTGTGGGCGTGCGGACTCAGCAGGAGCTCTGGGGGAACTCATGCCTCTCGCTGGAGCAACAAATTCCTCCCAAAAAGCAAATTGTCTGCTCGCGCTCGTTTGGCGAGCCCGTCACGACCCTGGAGGACTTGCGCGAAGCCGTTTCTGAATACATTGGCCAGGCCGCCTACAGGCTGCGGCAACAGCATTCTCTGGCAAGAATCATGCAGGTTTATGTCACGACAAACCGGTTCAGCAAAAACCCCCAGTATTCGAACGCCATCCAGATCACCTTTCCCAGCCCCACATCGGACGCGATGCAACTGGTTCGGTACGCCAGGCAGTGTATTGAACGGTTGTTCAAACCGGGATACCGCTACAAAAAGGCGGGCGTGGTCTTGTACGAACTGACACCGGACACAGAGACCCAGACCGACTTATTCTGGGAGTCCGACTCAGATGATCGAAACCGGCTGATGCAGAGCATGGACGCGATCAAACAGAAATACGGTCTGCACAGCATCCAGATTGCGTCCGAAGGCATCGCCAAACCCTGGCGCATGAAACGGGACATCCAGTCGCCCCACTACACAACGCGCTGGGCAGACATTCCCGTGGCAAGGACGGCGTCATCCGGCTGAACTGGTGACATGCTGCTGAAAATATCAACCAAAAAAATCCAGGACAGCGCGTAAACCGAAAAGCCAGAAGACACCATTTAGCGTCTTGCGGGCTTTTTAAAATCGATTGGATGGACGGTCTTTTTGACTCGACAGTCCTACACCATGTGTGGCGCCATCTGTTCCCACCGCTTCTGCTGCTCGGGATGTTCCCGGAAAAAGCGCTCAATGATTTCCTCAACCTTGTACTGCGCTTTGACCAGGGCGTTTTCCAGATCAATCGTGGTGAGTTTTCCCTCGTGTTTTAAAATCCGGCCGTCAACAATCACCGTGTCAATGTCTCGGCTCGAACCGTAGAGCACAAAACTGGTGACAGGATCTTTCGTAGGCGTCAGGAAGGGATTGCCCAGATCCACGGTGAGAACGTCGGCCTGTTTGCCGGTTTCCAGCGAACCGACCTGATCGCCCAGGCCGATGGCTTCAGCTCCTTTGCGGGTTGCCAGTTCCAACAGATTGTAGAAAGTGGGACGCCGAGTCAACCGGCTGCCGGCGCGCATGCCCTCGGCCCCGCCCACCTGTCGGGCCCTCGTCTGCTGACCCGTGATGTTCTGCCGCAACAGGGGCAGCATGTCGTGGTGGTAGTCATCGGTGCCCAATCCAACGGGGATGCCCAGATCCAGCCAGTCGAGCAGCGGATTCTCCACCGAGCGGCAGTGAAGGATTCCCGCTCCGGTATCACGGATTAATTTCAAATCTGTGGCTGTGATGTAATCGCAGTGCACACCGGTGAGACGGTCGTTCAGCACGCCCAGGTCTTGCAGATGCTCCACCGGCGTCTTGCCGTACAATTTGCTGACCTGTTGAACCTCTCGCCAGGTCTGTGCCAGATGGGTCGTGATGCGCAAGTTGCGCTCGTCGGCGAAAGCCTTGAGTTTTCGGTAGGTCTCTGCCGTAGCCATGTCCGGCGCTTTGGGACACAGGCAGGTCGTGATCCGCCCGCCGGCCTTGCCGTGCCAGCCGTCGAAGAGATCCACGGCCCGCTGGAATGCAGCCCGCCCCTTTTCCGGCAGGTAGAGGAAAGTCCCCGTCTTGAGCTGGTTCAAGTCCACTTCTTCGACATCCGCCGCGAGAATGGCGCGGTTGCCGATGACATCTACCGCCCGGGCAAATCCGTCGGGGTAGGTGTAGATCACCAGCGCTGTGGTGACGCCGCCGAAAATGAATTCAGCGCAGTTGGCCGCTCCAAGGGCCTCCATGTCATCCGGTGACCGGTACATTTCAAGGGGTAGATTAACGTTGTAAAAATCGCCGACCAATTCGTAGGTGCCCCGGAAGTACTGCTGCAGGTGAGCGTGTGTGTTGACGAATCCCGGCAGCACCAGTTTGCCTTCGGCTTCGATAACGAGATCGGGATTAGGCGGCGCATCAACCTTCTCGCCAAGTTGAACAATCTTGCCGTCCCGGATATAGAGGCTGCCCCGTTTGTATACCGTCCGCCGCCGGTCCATGGTCAGAATGAATCCGTCACGGATGAGAATGTCTGACGGGGCCGACGTCATTCGGCCTGCATTATCCAGTGAAGGACGCGCTCCGACCGCCCGGCTGAGTCTTGCGCCTGCCAGCATGGTCATGGAGCCTCCAAGGAAATCACGCCGTGAAACCGGCGCTGTGTCGTGGACTGTCATAGAACCTGATCTCCTATTCAGTTTGGTTGGTGTGGATCGGGTATACAAAGAAAATACGCATTCGCATCGCACGCGTCAAGCACGATATCTCGACACGGAGTGAGACAGATGTAAAAACGGCAGGGTGGGCATACAGAAATTGAAATGTCCGCCTATTTCTCAAACGGCGTTTTCTTGACGATATCCTCGGCCAACAGACGGAGTAACGCCTCAATGGACTCACCAATCATTTCTCCTTCTTCCATCAGGGACTTGGTGTGGATTGAGCCATAGCTGACAAAGGTATCCAGCGACGCGGTGAGGATGGCGTATTGTGCGATGTATTGAAGGTAGTAATTGCTGTAGTGAAAAGGCTTAAAAATCGCATTCTTTTCCGAGTCTCCAGACACCTTCAAGTATGTCACCGGTCGGGACGTGTCCTTCCGCTCTTTAACGATGGACAGATCGACATTCTGCAAGAAAAGGATAAACGTCTCGTTATCCGGTTCGATTCCTTCCAGCTGAATCTGTTTTGGGATGCTCATCTGAATTGTCTTGTCACCGATGTTCAGCGTGTGCAGCTGTCGCCCGGGCTCATTTGAAAACGTGATGGGATTCACCTGTTCCAAATGTGTGCGCTCTTGAATCAGTTG
>CAZDVF010000344.1:0-3357 GCA_964508725.1 uncultured bacterium
GATGAATAGCTGCGGTGGACCGACCTGTACATCGATCTGATGCAGGCCCGGTTCAAAGACAAAATCTCGGTGAAGCTGGATGTGGAGGCTCCCGCGGAACACGTCCACGTCCCAACTTTTCTGCTGCAGCCGCTGGTGGAAAACGCCATCCGGCACAGTCTGGACCAGGCCGATCGTGTCGAGATCACATTTAACGCGGCCGTTGCAGACGGACGTCTTGTGATGATCCTGCAGGACAACGGACAGGGTATTTCAGGAGACAAGGAATCAGCCGCCCGTCAGGGCACTGGCCTGTCCAACACCGTGCAACGCCTCGAGAGCCTGTATGGAGCAGACCACGCGTTTCAGTTGGAAAACCGGCCTGAAGGCGGATTGCGCATCCGAATGGAGATCCCTGTGCGGCAAACGGAGAAATGAGGATGAAACCCGTCTTCGTGCTCATCGTCGATGACGAGGCCCCGGCCCGAAACAAGCTGCGCGCCTTTTTGGAACAGGAAGAGCGTGTCGCTTCGATCATTGAGGCGGAGAATACAGAGATGGCTGTCCGGAGCATCGTTCGGGACAAGCCGGATCTGGTGCTTCTCGACATCCAGATGCCGGGCGGAGGCGGATTCGATGTCATCGACCATGTCGGCGTTGACCGCATGCCGCCGGTGATCTTTGTCACGGCCTACGACCGGTACGCCATCGCCGCTTTCGACGTGGAGGCCGTCGATTACTTGCTCAAACCCTTCGATCAACAACGATTTCGCAGGGCTTTAAACCGCGCCCTGTCCCGTCTGGACACAACACAAGCAGATTCGGACATCCTCGCGCGCGTGTTGGAGGAATTCAGGAAAGGGAGCCGGCGTTCGGACCGCATCCTGGTCAGCGAGGGCGACCGTCACTTTTTCGTGAAATCGGGAAAAATTCTCTGCATTCGGTCCGAGGACAAATACGTCCGCCTGCACACAGAAGGAGGAAATCACCTGGTCCGGTCGACGCTGAACAAAATCGAGCAGCGTCTCAACGCCGGCCGGTTCGTCCGCATCCACAGGACCACCCTGGTCAACATCGACGCGATCAGGGAACTCCAGCCCTGGTCGCACGGCGATCTTGTCGCCATCCTGACCGACGGCACCCGGCTCAACGTCAGTCGACGCTACCGGCACAACCTGCTCGGGCGCACCAACTGATTTTACATATTTCCAGGTTTGGACATGCGATTGTGAGCACATCGTCCCGGGGGTTTGAAACCTCAGGGAGGAAAGAACCAAATCAACTCTATTTGACCATCAACATCTTCCCGGATTTGTTCAACACAACCTCTCCCCTGTTTTGGATGATCATGGTGTAAAGATAGACCCCGCTGCCCGAATTTGATGCATCCCAGGTCACTGTATGATACCCTGCCGATTGCGTCCCGTCCAGCAGCCGTTTGATTTCTCTGCCCTGCACATCATAGATTGCCAGGAACACGTGCGCCGCTTCAGGCAGATCATATCGAATGTTTGTCGCAGGATTGAAAGGATTCGGATAGCATGCACTGATGTTAAAATCTTCCGGAACGTGTTGTGTTTCGAGACTCAGATTTTTCATCATGCCTCTGCCGCCGATATAGACAGAATGGATGTCTTCATCAGTATTGTTTTGACTGTCATACACTCTGACTTTCAACTGAAATGAATTATACCGCTTAATCTGAATGGAAGACTGGCCTTCAAATTGATCCAGCTCAACCCATTCGCCCGGCGGCGGCGCTCTGAGTCCTCCCTTTCTTTCCCCTCCCGGGATTCTCTCCCACCATCGATAATTCGTGTAGGGTGTAAAACCTCCGGTCGGATTTACCGTGTATGTGCCATACTGGCCTGGATTGCGTGTCGTGGGGCCGGAAATACTCCAATAAATTTTTTTTTATCTTAACCATGGTAACACTCCCCTTTCATTGGAATGTGTTTTCTTTTCACGCATTTTTTTGTATATTGTTCGGGCAAACAAAAAAGCGCTACCCTTGATACAAGGGATCATGCGTTGAACGCCATTTTGTTTGCATCCTCGAGGAGCGATGGACCCACATCGCTCCTCACTCTATTTGCCTGTCCATCTGAACCACCTCCCTTCATGATTGATATTTTTTCATTCAGAATAGGTACCCCCACTTCCATGCTTCCCAATCCAGCAATTCTCAATAAAAGGCACATGGTTCAGATAGGAGACCAGATCGATCACATTGCGGTCGGCCTTTTTGGTAATAAAAAGACGATAATCATAGTCAGATAAAATGCCTTTTACAATCAAACCATGCACATAGAGAAGGCTGTCGATGCGCGACTCAGGCGTACCGTCTTTAAAGTCGACAAACAACTCGCCCGTCGGGTAATAATCTCCCTCGTCAAATACGCCAAAGGCAATATCCACAAGATCACCGGAACCAAAATTATGAAAATCATCACCGCGATGATACGGCGTAAAGTGATATTCGGCGCGGCGATCGTCTGTAATCAACATCACGTATTCGTAATACCACAGCCATCCCTTTTGCGGCTCTCCAAAATACCCTGACTCGGGTCGAAGGTGGTAATAATTTAAAATTTCCCATAACCTGATTGTATCAAGCGCTCCGTAAACATACCGGACATACAGCTTTTTGGGGCAAATCACCAGTGTATCGCCCTCAACCCCGGGATCTGGATTCAGCCATACCCGGTTTGTGTCTTCCACCAGCTCAGGGTGAATGTAGGGTTCCCAGGGGTCAACCCAAACCTCTTCGGGCTCAACAGGCGTTGACTTGTTGCAAATGCATGCCATCATGAACCCACACAGAAGAATCAAAATGACTGTTTTTACTCGCATGATGCACCTCAATTAATAATACCTTTGACTTATAATGCGTACCAAAGAAATTCGCCTTACCGGAGATTTCAAACATCTTGGAGGTTTTTCTACAAAATAGCAGGGAAGCATCGGCGGCTCCGGCTCTCCCCCGCCTTCATCCACAGGGTTCTTGTGACAGAAGCTGATGAGGAAAATCAGGCTGAGCGCAACAACTGAAAGACGCATGTGAACAATCCCCTGTTTGACAATACGCATGATGTACGGCAAGATGGAAAACATAAAGGCGTTGAGGAAAGGAATTGCATGTTCTGCAATAATTTACATCAATATATGATGTCTTGACGTATTTGTCAAGACATACCTAAATAATCAATGCATTGCGTGATAATGTTCGAATATCAACTTTAAACCGTCCCAGAGCAAGACACGCAACCCATTCCACCCTGTGATCCTGATCTCTGATCCTGTTCTGTTTCTTGGATGGGCAGGAAGGAAATGGCCCTTTTGTCAGCCGCTGCCCTCAAGAACCTGAATCATAGAAAA
>CAZDVF010000345.1:0-3348 GCA_964508725.1 uncultured bacterium
GGCCGGTTTTACGCCATCTGCAACTGCTGCTCTTGCTGCTGCGGGGCCATGCAGGCACACAGGGGCGGTATTCCCATGCTGGCTGCTTCGGGATACACGGCCACTATCTCTCCCACTGATTGTACAGGGTGCGGAACCTGTGCCGAGATTTGTCCATTCTCCGCTGTGGTGAAAGCAGGGCCATCCGATGTGGAACATTCCAATCACTTTTCTGTGGATGCAGACCGATGTATGGGATGCGGCGTGTGCGTGTCAGTTTGTCCGGTAGGTGCGATTTCAATCCACCGCAATCCGGACAAGGGAGAGCCGCTGGATGTAGGACGGCTGGTGGAGGCAGAGTCACTTCCTATGCATTGAGGCGGCTTCTCTCTCAGAAGATATTCAAACTCCAGGAGACTGCACTTTCAGTCGAGTGATGTTGGAGACGCAGATGCCGAGTATTTTTATGTTATCGGCATTGCCGGGATGTTTGGTTAGTAATGGCACATGTGATTAGTGATTCGATGAAATGAATCAATTGTAGTGATTGAAGGTAGGGGCATGGCATGCCATGCCCCTACGAAAGACAAATACTTTCCACAATCTGTGCAAACAATATTCAACATCCGAGACTTGCGGAGGTTTTAAACCTCCGGGAGGATGTCAACTCCTTGCATAAAAAAGGTGGACCCGACCTGACAGGTCAAAGTCCACCGAATTCTTGATGATGGCTCCCGGATTGTTGATACGTCCGGGATTTATTATTCGCTCTCCAACACTTTCCTGATCCGCTCGAAGGCCCAGTCGATGTCCGCTTTCGTGATGACGAGGGGCGGGGCGAAGCGGATGGTGTCTTCGTGGGTCTCCTTGCAGAGCAGGCCCTCGGTCATCAACATCTCGCAGAACCGTCGCGCGCCGCCGGCCTCCTTCTTCAGCTCCAATCCGATGAGCAGGCCTCTTCCCCGGACTTCCTTGATGTGATCGCTTTGGATAGTCCGCAGTTTATCCATGAAGTAGTTACCCAGTTCGTTTGATTTCTCCGCCAGTTTCTCCTCTTGCAGCACGCTGAGGGCCTCGCGGGCAATGGCGCAAGCCAGGGGATTGCCGGCAAAAGTGGAGCCGTGCTCACCCGGCGTGAAGACGCCGAGAATGTCCCGCTTTGAGACCACTGCAGAAACAGGGTAGAAGCCGCCGGAGAGCGCTTTGCCAAGAATGTAGATATCCGGTGTGACGTTTTCGTGACAGCACGCAAAGAGTTTTCCGCAGCGTCCCAAACCGGTCTGGATTTCGTCCAGAACCAGCAGGACGTTGTTCTTTCGGCAGATTTCCTCACAATGTTTCAGGTATCCTTCAGGTGGAATCAGCACGCCGCCCTCGGCCTGGATCGGCTCAACCAGAAAGGCCACGGTGTTGGGCGTGATGGCTGCTTCGAGCGCGTCCGCGTCACCAAAGGGGATGGATTTAAAGCCCGGCGTGTAGGGGCCGAAGTACTTTTTGTACAATTCCTCAGTTGAAAAGCCGACGATGGTCGTGGTTCGTCCGTGGAAATTGCCCGTGCAGGTGATGATTTCGGCCTGGTCCAAGGCCACGCCTTTTTGCGTGTATCCCCATTTGCGCACGGTTTTGAGTGCGGTCTCTACGGCTTCAGCGCCGGAGTTCATGGGCAGCATCATCTCCATGCCTGTGAGCTCACAGACCTCCTTGCAGAGCAGAGGGAGCTGATCGTTGCGAAAAGCGCGCGAGGTGATCGTCAGCTTGCCGACTTGATCCACGAGTTTGGCTTTGATGCGCGGATGGCAGTGGCCCTGATTGACCGACGAGTAGGCGGAAAGAAAATCGAGATATTTCTTGCCTTCCACATCGTAAACCCAGATGCCCTCGCCGCGGGTGAGGATGACATCCAAAGGATGGTAGTTGTGTGCGCCGTACCGGTCTTCGGTTTGAATGAGCTCTTTCGAGGTCATGGAACGCTCCTTCGTTATTGGGTGTATGTGTTGATGGCAGCTTCGATGGCCCGTTGGCAGACAGGACAGAAGCCGTCCAGGTTTTTGGTGAACATAATGCAGTCAAGATACGGACGGTAGAGTCCCTCCGACGCGTAGCACGCGCCCTGGTATGCGCCGACAGTGCCCCAGGTGTTCTGCTGCCGCAAGAAGGGACGGGCGGCTGCGCGATCGGTCTTGAGCAAGGCTTCGTAGCCGTCTTTGTCCCACGGTGTGGGGATCGGCGTGCCGGGCGTCACCAGATCCATCCACTTGATGTGTGACGGATCCAACAGCGCGGTGACATTGGGCTCCCACGGCTCCACGCCGGGCGGAATGAAGTCGTTGTACGCCACGGCCGAGGTGTAGTATTCATCGCCCAGTCCGGCGAATGAGTGGCCGAACTCGTGAACAAAGACGTATCCGCTCCACTTGTCGCGGGCGGCGCATGTGGCCCAGAGATTGTAGATTCCACCTCCGCCGTACTTGTCATCATTGATCAGAATGATGACGGCGTCACATGGCGCGCGGGCGGCAGCCTTGCGGATGGTCTTGTTGTCCCGCGTCAAGACGTACCGGTCGAGCCCGAAGGCGTTGTACGAACATCCAAAGATGTTGTCTACATATTTTCCCTGACGGGGATTGTCAATGCCGCTTTCGCGGGAAGACGCATCCACACTCCGCACGTTGAAATCCGTCCTCCGCTCCTTGAACGGAGAGACATTGAAGAGGATGTCCAGCATTCGCCTTGCATCGGCGTGGAAGGATTCCATCTCGCTTTCTGTGTATCCGTCCGGAAGAATGACGATGTCCACTTTAGTGGATGGATCGCCGCTCTGGATCAGATCAGTCACCGGCGCTTTGGCGTAATACTCCGCTTTTCGGATGTTCGCCTCGGCCGGATCGATGACAATCGTCCACTTTTCCTGAAAGACATTACGATTATCCCGTGCGTCCAAAGTAACTTTGACCGGACTTTTCGGCCAGGGGAAGCGAAGCGACTCACTGAAGCTGCGCCGGACCTCCTGGATGGCTTCATTCGTGGTTTGCCACTCGCCGAAGATCGAGCTGAATCCGCGCATGTATATGGGGGCGCCTGACTCCGTATCACTCACAGTGAAACGGTATTTTCCCAGATCCAGCGTGTCGATGAGCACGGTTCGGCTGCCCGCCCACACGGGCTCCTGGAATATCTCGTCCACGGCGTAACATTCTTCTTTTGCTGTACCGGTATGGACGTAATCCAGCCGCATGGTTCTGTTTTCAAAAAAACGGTCGAAGAGTGCTCTGTCTTGTGCAACACACGTTCCGGCCGTCAGAAAGAGAAGGATCAATATCCGATAAACACTTCGCATGCGCATCTCCATTTCGTGTGCAAGCCTGGATG
>CAZDVF010000346.1:0-3340 GCA_964508725.1 uncultured bacterium
TTACAATTGAAAGAGTTATACCAGAATTCTTTCCAGAATACCAAGAAGTAATTGAAATAGGTATCAAATAAAAAATTGAAAATTCAAATTCAATGCCTGTTTGAAATTATTCAATGCTTCTACAACACTGTTGTCAAATGGAAAAAACATCATGAATAGATACTCTATTTGGGAAATTCTTGATTTTCTACATAGATACTCTCATTATTACAATATAACTACCTCTTATCATGCCAATATTCCACCCCGGGTCGGCGTACCAATGGGCGACTTTGAAAACAGAAAGCGTTTACATCGTTGGGGATGCGGTTTGCTCCTCGGTGTCACGAAATCCCTTCCACATCTTCTTCAGAACAATGCGGTAAGCCGGCCGGTTGACCTCGATGTAGCTGTCGCTGTGATGTGCAGGAGGAAAATCCTTCCGTCCCATCTCGATCCAGAAATCCTCCATCTCATCGACGGAAAGGCGGATCTGATCCGACTTGGCCATCTCTGTGACAGCCTCCCAGGTTTGAACCAGCTTCTTACGATCAGGCTGAACCATTTTAGCGGACTGGATGAAGAGATCTGCCATCTCCTCCGGCGTGCCGCCCGTCTTCTTGTAAAGCCGCAAATTGACCCGCATGATCTCACCAGCCGGATCAATAATCTCAAGCAGGGTCTCGCCTTTGGGGATGCGCTCCATCACCTGCCACTCCTCACGGATTCTGGCAAGGACTTGTGACCGATCGGCCAACAAATGCCCGCCGCCAAAAGCGGCCTGATGCAACAGTTTGTACAAATCCTGGATCCGGAAACCGGCGTGCCGCCCAAGCTGGTCCTGGATGATCTCGCGTAATGCGTCCTTCGCAGTCATCTCATTTCCCTTGTTGATTTCTCAATCGTTTAAAATATGCTGGATTAGCCGACATCCCTTTTTTAATTAACGAACGGACGATCCGTGTCAGATTTCATCATGGTGGTGAGGGAATCCATCCCGCGATGGCAGAAATCGACTTGCGCGGAATCATCAGGCTGGATGGCGTCACCGAGATACCGATGGACACACCGCCGCACAGATCGATCAGGTCAGACTGGGCTGTGAGTGGCCAGTCTCCGTAACCGGGGCTGAACCGCGGCGTCACACGGCATTGCGCCTCCTCCGCCAGAATGGAGAGGACCGTACGATGAAGCCTGTCGGCGACTGCGTCAGCCGTCTCGGAACCAATGGCATCAAGAATCACAGCGCGCGTCGCCTCACCATCATTTGAAAGGGATGACACCCTCTCTTCCAGCTTCGGACCGATGGTCGCTGCGAAAAAGGCCGCCCGATTGGCGTCGTGGAGCATGCGGGCAACCTGGCTGCTGGTGATGACAAAATCCGATGTGTGGAAAGTGACCGCCCTCTTATCGTTGGATTGAATTTCAAGCAACTGGAAGACTCCTGCAGGACGGATCAAACGCCGCGCCCGTTCCGTCTCCTCGGAGAGAATTTGGCCCGCTTTTCCAGTGATCTCATACACCTCGGGCGGATACCCAAGCCGGCGCAGCACAGCGTCGTACGGGATGGCCACATCAGGCATCGCGACAGTTTGCGGCTTATCCATCGTCTGTGGAAGTCTCCGTGTCATCTGCCAAAGCTGCCCTGTTAATGAACTGCATACTCATCATTTTCGCTTCACCTTCAGACCACGTGCGATGAATGCGGCCAATTTCGACGGATCATTCTCTGACATCAATTTAACCGCTGTATTCTGCTGCATCATGAGTCGCGCGATAGAGGCCAGGATCTGCACTTGCACGCCCTCGTCGCAAATCGGGGTGAGAACGAGGAACACAAATCGCGTCATCATGCCGTCTCGTGAATCCCAATCAACACCCAGTTTCGTTCGTCCAAAAGCGATAACCGGTTGCCGAATGCCCTCAAGCCGCGCATGAGGCACTGCGACTCCCTTTTCGAGACTTGTTCCCATGGCCTTCTCTCTTTCAAACACCGCGGACCGAATCCGATCGCTGTCAATGGTCTTGAGTTGGGTGGAGATTTGATCTGAAAGCTCGGAGATGATCTCCCACCGTGTCATACCTGACAGGCTCGTGTCCACCGCACCGGGCAAGAGGAAATCGCCAACGTCCAGCCATTTCCGTCGCTTTATGGACCACGCCAGGAACGGGCCGACCGCCACGGAGGATACCACAGCGGCGAAAATAATGGCCACAAAGACCTGCTCGGAAATCAGCTGCATCTCGTACGCCAGAATGCCGATGATAATCTCCATAGCGCCGCCTGGAATGTGCGCAATGCCGATGGAGACAGCGTCTTCACGCGGCATCCGGCTCAATATGCCGCCCAGCCACGCGCCGATATATTTCCCGAACACAGCGACAAAACTAAAAATAAGGACAATGACAATGTTAAAGTTTTGAATGAAATCGATCCTGATTCCGATTGAGACAAAGAAGATGGGGACAAAGATAGCATGGACAATTTGTGAAATGATATCGCGCGTCTGCGCTGAAATCTCTCCTGTGTTTCCCGCCATAATCCCCGCGAGAAAAAAACCCAGGATCGCGTGGATGCCGATCCACTGGGTGATAATGCCGCAGAGCAGGCCGAGGCAGGTAATGAGAGTGAGAACTGCGCCCGTCTGCGGAAGAGGCGTTTGCTTGATCCACCGGGAGAGCCGGCCGACACCCCGGCTGCCCACAGTCAGACAAACCGCACCGAACAACGTAATCTCAAAAAACGTGCGCAAAGGATGAACAACATCCGATGTAGCGGTAGTTGCGGCCAGTCCCAACACCATGGTAAAAATGAGCCACCCGAGGATGTCGTTGACGACAAAAGCGGAAAGAGTTGTCAGCCCCAGATCACTTTTCAGGATTTCGAGATCGTGCAGGATTTTGGCGATGACCGGAATGGCGCTGATGGCCGCGGCTGTGGAGAGGAAAAGGGTGAAGATCAACCGGTTGGCGCTTGCGCCCCATGTGGTAGCCGGAAACCAGAAAAATATCAGACATCCCAGGATGATTGGGACGAACACGCCCACAGTCCCGATGATCATCGAGGATCTGCCCTGTTTCCACACGCTGGAGAGCTTGATCTCGAATCCCGTGACGAGGAGAAGAAAGAGGACGCCGAACCACGAAATGGTCTCGAGCATGCTGTGCTGAACCACATCGGGCGGGAAAAGCGCAGCGTGGACGCCGGGTAAAAGCCGCCCCAGAATGGTCGGCCCGAGAACAATCCCGCAGAGAATTTCACCTACCAGCGCGGGCCACCCCCAGCGAAGGAACAAGCCGCTCAACACTTTTGCGACAGTCAAGAGGATAAAAAGCTGAAGCAAAAACATGAGGATATGAT
>CAZDVF010000347.1:0-3331 GCA_964508725.1 uncultured bacterium
TCAGACAGCCCTTTTTTCACAATTCTGTCAATTATGCACAACGGGTTAAAAGTAAATAATTTATTGAATAAAAACCAGAATATTTACGTAAAAAAAGCTGGCAAAACACAACAAGACAATCATGAAATCGATGTCACGGATCATCCACATAAGGCGTAAGAGTTAGAATCGTTCCATCATCACCCACGGCCCACCCTGTTCCGTCGTCCAGTACAACCAAATCACGCATGTGAGAAGAGAAATCCTCTGTTTGATAATACCAGTATTGTCCGCTCGATGTCGTCGCAATCACAGCACCCTCATCACCCACAGCCCAGCCGCGGTCCCGATCCAAAAAAGTGAAAGCGTTCAGATTGGGAAGCCGCTGAAGCGTTTGGGATAACCATGTCTGACCGCCGTCAAGAGTGCGGAATATCAAACCGTCCTGCCCGCCAATCCAGCCTGTGGCGCTGTCAATAAAACAGACTGCGTCAAGTCCTTCGAGAGATGGAGAAGGCAATGCTGTCCACGAACCGCCTCCATCATTGGTCATCAAAATATGTCCGGCAGATGAGACAATCCAGCCGGTTTCACGGTCAAGAAAATGAGCTGACGTTAACTGCTCTGACACCGGACCATCGAAGATCATCCAGTTGCCACCGCCGTCAGTCGTGAGTCGGACCGTTCCCGAATCACCCACAACCCATCCTGTTTGCGCATCAAGAAACTGGATATGTTTCAAGTCAGCCCATGTCTGGCTCTCGCAAGGTTGCCAGTTAGTCCCGCCATCTGTCGAGTTTAAAATCATACCTTGATTCCCGACAATCCAGCCGACTGCCTCCGATACAAATACTACATCGTTAAATCCTTTGTTGAGTGTAACCCAACGCGCACCACCGTCTGTCGTCTTGAGGACCACACCATTATCTCCCACCACCCAGCCTGTATCGGAATCGTAAAAACAGACGCCTTTTAAATGCCTTCTGTTTTTCTGACCGATCTGGCTAGTCCATACATTCCCGCCATCTGTTGTGCGCAAGATCGTCCCCGTTGCCCCCACTGCCCAGCCGTGATTTGCATCGGCAAACCAGACAGCATGAAACCAGAATGATCCCTGACTTCGATCAATCCAATGGATACCACCGTCCGTCGTTTTGAGGATAGCGCCTCCCCTGCCCACAATCCATCCGTTCATTTCGTCCAGGAAAAAAAGATCCGTGAGATTGTTTGCACTCCCGCTGTGTTGCGGAGTCCAGTGTAGGCCACCGTCAGTCGTATGCAGCACGGTTCCCCAACCACCAGCCGCCCATCCGGTTGAATCGTTTACAAAACCAATCGCAAGAATCGTCTCCTGAACAGGGGTTTCTTGAGCTGTCCAGGTCATCCCGCCATCATCGGTTCGAAGAATACATCCCGTTTGACCAGCTGCCCATCCAGTCGATGCATCGACAAAATAAAGATCATACAGGCATCTGTTTTTCTCAAAATGTACCAGCGTCCAATGCACGCCACTATCGGTGGTCTTCTTGATGATGCCATCTTCACCACAAAACCAACCCGTGTTCTCATTCAGAAAATGAAGGCCATAAATCCTTGCCGTTGTTCCGGTCTCAAAGTTCTCCCACTTTATACCGCCATTCATTGTATGGAACAGACAGCCGTCAGCCCCGGCGATCCAGCCGATGCGCGAATTGATGAAAAAGACAGCATTGAAGTGTCCTTCTGTCTCGCTGATTTGTGGAGACCACGATTTGCCGCCATCAGCCGTATGCAAAAGGACGGAAAGATCCGACAAGTCAGTCTTCCCGACAATCCAGCCCTGATCTCTATCAATGAATGATACTCCGCACAGATCCACCGAAGTCCCACTCTGCTGCTGCACCCATCGGGAAGATCCCAAAGGCGTCAAAAGTCCCTTTTTCTCACAACTGGTAAGGGAAAGGCCCAATCCAAATGCGAGGATTGAAACACAAATCCGGATGTTGACCAAAGATCGCGCCATAATCGTCCAACGCTTCACAAATCTCATCGCACCAAACCCAAGCTCATCGATACGCCCACTCCCTGGCTTCGGAGATGATAAAGCATTTCGTCCATATCTGTGAGCACATTGTGAGCTTTGCGTTCAAATACAGATCCGGAAAAATATTGCATATAAATCTGCGCTTCAAAACGGCTCATCGGAATGTGGACACCGACCGCGTAAGACCACCCGATACCGCCGCCCACCGCATCGTCCAGGATCTCGGAACCATAAATTTGTCCGCCGGCCAGGTTTTGCAATTCACGGCCATCAATGGCCAGTTGCAGGGCATAGACTCCCGGGCCCGAAACAAATCGCAGCCCGCCCTCCCGGTTGATCTGGTAGAGCAGGTCAAATTGAAGACGATAAAAATGAAGGGCGATATCCGTGTAATGGACGACCCGGGAGACATCGTAACGCCGAACGAACAGATTATGATTGATACTGGATCGCATGCCGTAAGCAATTTGCGACCTCAAGAGAAATGAACCGAGACGACCCGTCATACCTGCTTGCACTGTAGGCACAGATCCAAAATAGTGACGGAATCGATCATTCCACGGCGAAAACAGTCCGGGACCGATATACACACTCCGTAGATGATAGTTGTTACCGTTTCCTCCAAGGTCCCACGGTTTATCCGACGGAGCCAAATCGCCGGTTAAGCGGGTGACAAAGTTTTGCTCTGATTGAATGCGTTCAATCTCGTCGATGGGCAGCACATTGGCGAATCGCTCCCATGCCATGTATCCGAACGTCGTGATGGCGTAGGGGTTGCTGTACAGTCCCGCCGTGCTGATGATCATCTCACCCACATTCATCTTGATCCACGACACTTGCTGGCCCGTCTGCTGAAACTGCGTCTCCCAGAGAAATTCCTGCGCTTCATTCTCTTTCACGTATACAATTTTCAGGTATTCGGGAAATGCCAAACGCCGCTCATGCGGATGAGTGGCAGGCTTGAGCAACTGCTTTGCCGCAGTATTGGTGAAGGTCTCGTTCGTCTCTTGACGACGAAGTCCGTAGGTTTCATAGACGAAAAATCCTTCTTCGTAAAGCCGATCATAAACCAGAGCAGCCAAAAAATGATGCAAAGATCCGAAGTAAGCTTCGAGCTTGTTGCGCTTCCATGTATTGGCCTCAACCTCATCCTGCGGTGTCAACGCTTCAAACCGGGTGCGGTAAATCGCCCGAATGAACACATCGCTCTTCAAAGACAGATCATCGAGGTAAAGTTCGACCAGATATCCCAACGCCCGGTTCTCAATTTTCAGGGGGATGTCAGAAAAAGCCACCAGCACGCCTGACTCGTCATCAAAGTTAAAATCG
>CAZDVF010000348.1:0-3321 GCA_964508725.1 uncultured bacterium
GTGCTGCTGGAGTGGGGTTCCGATCTCGACCGGGTCGCCGAAACGGAACTGACAACCCAGTTCGACGGAACCTATGTGTTCGAAGGATACAATGTGTACCAGCATCCGGACAGCTGGAGTGAAGAGCCGGTACGCATCGCCACGTTCGATCTTGAAACCGATCCGGCGGTGATCTGGGACAAGGTCTATGTGGATGAGGCAAAACAGTTTATTGACCGTCCTGTTCAGATCGGGAGCAACAGCGGCATTCAGCGATACTTTGTGTTCGACCGGAATTATTTGGAGGAGAATATCTTCCTGAGTAACGGGCGGGAGTATTACCTGGCTGTGACTGCGTATAACCGGTGCGTGCTTCCGGAGGGTCTTCCCAGATCCCTTGAGTCGAGCCCTGAGATTCTCACAGTGATTCCTCACAATGCATCCATCGGCACACGGTATGGATCGGACGTGCTGGATACCCTGGGCGTGAGCCGTGTTTCCGGCGCGAGTGACGCACTGGTCAGCCCGTTGGTCATTGATCCGACCGCTGTACGTTCAGGCAATTATTCCGTGACCTTTGGTGCGGAATCGACCTGGCAACTTGCGCGCAACGACACCATCGTATTTATTGGCAGCGCTGACCGGCCCGATGTGTTCGCGCCCCTGGTGGATGGACTTCTGGTCCAGTTGTCCGATGTGGTCTTCGGCCTGCCCGGAATATTCTCCGACGTGCTGGTCAATGGCGATCCCTTTTCCAAATCATTCTCTGTCGTCCCATTTTCTGATACCGACTGGCCCGAGCCTACGCGCAGCAGTGTGGGCGCGACGGATGTGTCAGGCGATCTGGTCCTGCACTTCACTGGGGAATTGGCATCCGACAGCGTGACCATCCTTGAGGGAACCGGATCGTTAGCTACGCTCACGGGCGCGCGGCATTATGATATCGCCGACCATCCACTGAATCCGATGCCCGGATCGTCCGATCCCTTCCTGATCCGCATACCCTTTGAAGTGTGGGACGCCGAGCAAGATGTCCAGCTTTCCGTTCGACTTTATGACGCCGGGCAACCGTTGTCCGCAACCATGCATGCGTTTTCTCCAACCGACAGCGTCCTGATGAAAGTGAACACACGTCCTTACAGCGAAGCCGTCCTCACTGACGCGGACGAACCGACAGACACGTGGTCTATCGGCTTCTGGAAAGCCGACTGGCGAACAGATGACGCGGTCTGTCTGAAGATTCCCAATCCCGTCATACCCGGTGAAGACGTGTTCACCTTTTCCACAGAAAACCGGAGTCCGGTCGCCAGTCCGCAATTCGCAAACACCGATCTGGATCGGATCAGCGTGTATCCGAATCCATACACCACGTATCATATTGTGCGGGGTCAGGAGATAGCGCCCTACATCACGTTCATCAACCTGCCTCGGCGGGCGACCATCCGTATCTTCAACCTGGCCGGTTATCTGGTGGCGCGTCTGGAGAAAGACGACGCATCCCCCCTGATCCGATGGGATCCGCGGAACATGAACGGCAGACTGCTTGCCAGCGGCATGTACATTGTACACGTGGAGGCGGAGCTGCCTACCGGTGGCAAGGGCGAGAAGGTGCTGAAACTGGCGATTGTGCAGCAGTAGGGCGATTTGCATTGTACAGGAACTCCCTCTTGACAAAATAGAGGAACTTTACTATACTGAATTTAAGATATGAGATCCAAGTCATGATCTTTCAATTGCCTTGCTGGCAGAAGGAGTGTTTCGTGAAGAATTTTCTGAGGCTGGCTTACTTGGTCATACTCTGCTCCGCATCTCTCAACGCGCAACAATATGTAAGTGTGGGCATGGGATATACGTATGCGTTAACCAGTTCTGATGATCTGGATTATTTTGCCGAAACGTATAACTATAT
Organism: uncultured bacterium; assembly: GCA_964508725.1. GTDB lineage: Bacteria > Zhuqueibacterota > QNDG01 > QNDG01 > DSAB01 > CAZDVF01. The sequence goes on from CAZDVF010000348.1 coordinate 1,889, forward strand.
GAATCGTGGAAGTCTCTATGCGCCGCTGAAAGGTTTTTCAGGATCTGCGGGTGTACGGTTTCAAGTTGGGTACCGTAATGTAAAAGGCATTCATCGGGCCATTACTGCGGGATATCAGAGCTTTGAGAACCGGGATATCGCTCAATTTTATAACGGCGCCAACCGCACACTTTCTCTGAAGATGGCAGGCCTTTTCATTGAAGGCGAGTTGGGCAAGATGCTCAGGCGACCCTATTTTATTAACGGTGTGATGACTTTTTATCTTTCTCGGAATGTTAAGTTGAAAAGCAGTTATTCTGATCCCAGCGAGGTTGCTAGTACGAGTATTAGCGGCAACTATGAGGGATTCGCAGCTTTCTCTGCCGATATCGGGGTGGCATTCGGTTTTCTCAGAGAACCATTTATGTTGACGTGTAAGATCTCTTTTCCCATCTACACCGGTGGCAGCTCTAATCTGCTTCGTGACACCAGTCCGGAGAAAATTGAGCAGGGAACGCAGGTCTTCCCCGATGATTATGAGAAATATCTTTTTTACGAACCATACACAGGTGTTAAAAGCAACATTGATGGATGGAAGATCCTGATCACGGGGTCGTTCATCAAACGAATTTTACGCTGAAATTACGATCGTTTCTGTTCTATTTGTGTTAAATTAATTTCTCTTGCAGCTTCGCCTTCGATCTGCCCACCTCGCCAAGACATCTGTGCATTGCTGCCTCATTATACGATAAGTGTGCCAAGAGGATAATCCATGGAGAGAGACAGTTTTCTTCGGATCGTTATATTGGTAAACCTTCTGTTTCTTGTTTCGTCATCAGGACAAGTAAAGAAGTCCTTCCCTGATCAGCAGAAGTTTCTGTCTAAAGCTGAGGCATTCCAGCCTGACCGGTACGCCATGCTGAACATCAACAACCTGACCTGCTGGCAGCGGAGCGACGGGCTGGGCAACCATACGCCACGGGGCAATAACGGAGTCTATTTTCCAAAGGGCACCTGGTACGTGGTCTACGAAGATGGTTTTATTTTCGGAGCCAGATGTTACACTGACGAGGCTATGACCATTCCCGCGCCCTATGGGCAGCCTGTTCGCGTGGGCGGCAGCACCTATGGCATCAGCACAGCCGAAGGATGGATCGACGGCTTTGGCGCAGATGCGCGAGAGTCCGACAGAGAAGCCCCGTACGTGCGCATCTACCGCATTCGCCGCGACTGGAAGGCGTTGAAGGAGGGATATGAAGCGAACGATCCGGAAACTGTTCAGATCTTGACGCAGGATGCCGCTGACTGCAACGAAACTGACATTCTGAGTGTGACCAACAGTCAGGTCCAGGCGATTCTCGATGATTATGAATACTGCTGGAACAACTGGCCCATAGCCCACGGCGCGCCGTTTGTTGACCGCAACGGCAACGGCGTGTACGATCCGCCGCCGG
>CAZDVF010000349.1:0-3320 GCA_964508725.1 uncultured bacterium
CAACAGCGGGAATTTGGTAAACGTTTTCCCATAAAGACCTGTCGTGCGCCGCGCTTCGGCCGAAGCGTTGCCCAGCGTAAACTGATGGCGCAGGAGGATCCTGAAATCAGTGCGGTTGAGATGATAGACCACAATGGAGGGATCGAAGAAAATCTCCTCTCCCTTGCTTTTCAAATCCCAGGCAAAGATGGTGTCTTCTGAGGGGAAAACGTCGGTATATGAAAGATTGTGCTTCTCGATGATGGCCTTCTTGTAGCTCACATTGCCACCTAAAATATTTCGCACCGGACGGGGTTTTGTCTTGGGTGTCCATTCGTTGAACTCGATGAGGTAGCCTGTCCAGCCTACCAGATTCCTGGGCGTGCCGTTGCCCACGCCGCCCACAATGGCAGCCTCGTCACGCGCCAGATGGGCTTCCACCATCTTGTCAAGCCAGTCTTCAGCCACAATGCAGTCGGAGTCAACGAACGCAACAATATTGCCTTTGGCGTTCTTCAGGCCCAGATTGCGTGCCGATCCGGGATAGGTCTGCTCTTCCAGATGGATCAGCTGGAACTCGGGAAACTGCTGGCGGATGATGTCTGGCGTATCATCGGACGACGAATCGACGATCATGACCTCAAAAGCGTGCGACGTCCGCATGGCCCTGATGGATTTCAGAGACGGGACAATAGTCCGGCCGGAGTTGTACGACGGCATGATGATGCTGCAAAATATCGTGTTTGAATCAAGTATCATGCGTTTCTCAATGGTTTGTGGATTTATTAACGTTTTGTGTATCGTCAGACAAAATCATCCATCGGCTTCAGACTCCCTGTTACTTCATCTCTTGACGGATTGACGTCGAATCTGGCGCAATCCGGTACACACGGATGGTGGGGCCGGGCCGGTAAACCGGATCCTGCAGGAATTCCATGGCCAGCTCCTCCTCCCGCGCCAGCGTTTCGTAAAACGCATGGTTATCCGGATACGTCTCTTTTTCTCGTCTGTACCTGTTGTAGAGCCAGCTGCTCACGAGTATGTACTCAACGCCCGCGGCCTTGTAGTACGCAACCGGCCGGTCGCTGATAGTGAACGCCTTGGTGATCTGATACACATCCTCGGAGATGGAACCTGTGTACCAATCCTGAGCGATCTTCACACCGCCGGGGACTGTAGCCTCGAACCACTCCTTGCACAGGGTCCGTGTATCTGTCTGCGAGAAATAGTAATCGTGTTTGGCGATGGTCCAGATTGGGCCGAGACTCAGTAGAAGCGCCAAAATTCCCGTTACAACATCAGTTCGCAGACGCACAGACTTGTAGCGGCAGATCCAGCCTGTCAGAGTGGAAAGAGCTGCCGCTGCCAAAATCGCAACAAACGGAAGAATCGGAATGATCCATCGGTCCCAGCGCAGGTTGCCCCGTGAAATGAAGAGAAAGAAAATCACCGGAAAACTCAGCAACAAAATGTGTGCTTTCTTCCTCCAGAAGAGAAGCAGAAGAAATCCCACACCCGCCAGAAGCTCAATCTGGATGCTCAGACCTCGTCTCAGCACAAACGTGACGTACCAGAGTGCGTTGCGCGTCATGCCCTGACCAACGGCCCCCAGATGGGTGCTGCGCGATTCCACAACCACATCGCGGAGAGCGGTCTTCATATCAAGGAAAAAGTAAGGCGCACACAGTGCGAAGCCCGCAAGCACACAAACCAGACCGACGACAAAATACTTGGCCGTGACCAGATTGACCACAACCGCACGAAGCGGTCGGACAAACGCGCAAGTTACGATCAAGACCATTAGGAAACCGAACACCAAAGCGGACAATCGCAACACGGACCCGAGTCGTTGGGTGTTCAAACCATCCAGAGCGCCGTCGGGCGAAAGAATCCCTGTGAAGAAGCGGGACACCTGCGGACCGCGCAGGAGGATGAGCATTGCCGCAATCAGTGCACCCGCACTGATTGCCGCTGCAGCAACTCGCAGCCAGACCGGCGTCTTTTCGTTCCGCCTGAACAGGATCCAACCCTCACGCAACAGGTGGGCAGCGATCAGAGGAATGATTGCCAAAACGGCCGTATATTTCGTGGCAACAGCTCCACCGATCAGCAGTCCCGCCAGGATATAGGCCCTTCCCTCTTCCTTTTGAAGAATCCGCAAGCAATACAGAAACGCGGACAGGATAAAAAACGTGGCCAAAATATCCGTCCGGATGAGCTGGGAATGGGTGCTGTGCAAAGCGCTCACCGCGAGAAACAGGGCAGCCACCAGTCCCGTCCGCCGGTCGAAAATCCGCAAAGTAATGTGGTAGACGAGAACAACCGACGCCGTTCCAGCCAGCGCAGTCACCGTCCGGCCAGCCAGATAGAAAACCGTGGGATTCGACTTCAGCAACGCAGTAAACACTTCGACGTTGGGGAAGATTCCGATCAACTTCCCCCCAAGGAAAATAACGCCGTAGATCATCGCCAGCAGATACATCAGCGTGGATCCTGGATGTCCGAACCAGTGTGGATTCAGGTCGCCCTCTGTGATGACACGGACCGCCGGCTCGACAAAGAGATGCTCGTCCGGGTGGTACAGATGCGGCAAACCAAACTGGGCCCCCCACATTCGCAGACCGAACGCCAGCGCCGCAATGAGCCAAATGGTCAACACGCTCCGCCCCACTACCGGATGATGCTGTCCGTTAGAGATTGTTGGAACCTGCACTGTGGTCGCCTGATTCGTCATACTGATTTTTGCACCACTTTCTGTTTAATTGTTGGAATGCGTATCCGAGACGTTTGTCATCAATCTGCATCCGTCTCGAAAAACCCGATCATCCGCCGTACTGTGAAAAGCGGCCGCTGCCGCACCTCGTCGTAAATCCGGCCCAGATACTCGCCCATGGCGCCAAAGAGAAGGCACTGGACGCCTCCGACAAGTATGACAAGAATCGCGACCCACAACCATGTTTCAGGAGGCGTTCCGTTGAACAACCGCAAGAGGACCAGCGTAAGAAGGCCCAGGAATCCAGCGGACAGAAACACGAGTCCAACGGTCACACTGACCCGCAAGGGGAAGTATGAAAACGAGAGCATCCCATCCATAGCCAGCCGAACCAGTTTTGAAAACGTGTACTTCACTTCACCGGCGTACCGGCGGTCGCGTTCGTATTCCAGGCCCGTCTGTTGGAATCCGACCCAGCTTCGGAGCCCGCGCACAAACCGGTTCCGTTCGGGCATATTTCGGAGCAAATCCACTACGGGCTTGCGCATGGCGCAAAAGTCCCCTGAATCAAGAGGAATGTCGATGGCGCTGACCCTGGACAACATGCGATAAAAAGCGTAGTAGGCCG
>CAZDVF010000350.1:0-3309 GCA_964508725.1 uncultured bacterium
GATACGCTGTCAGAGCGAGTCATATCCTGTTGAAGACGGATGAGGAAGCAAAACAGGTATTAACCGATTTGATTGCCGGCGCTGACTTTGATGCCATCGCCCGTGAGAAGTCTATTGATCTGGCCAGCGGAGTCAATGGAGGTGACCTGGGTAAGTTTACCAGGGGCGACTTGAGGCCGGAATTTGAGGATGCCGTATTCAAGCTCAAGGTGGGGCAGATCAGCGGTGTTGTGCGAACCAGCCTGGGATTTCATATCATCAAGAGAACCGAATAAGATACGTTACAATCCATTCTTTATTTTGAGGAGGCGGCCTATGCAGAAAATTATCGATCGTATCAAGCAGATTGTACTGAAACCGCGCGAGACGTGGGAAACAATCAAGAGTGAAGAAACAACTGTTTCAGAACTATTTAAAAATTATCTGCTCATTTTGGCCGCTGTTCCCGCACTGGCCGGATTCCTCGGCAGGTGGATCATCGGTATCCGGATTCCTTTCGCCGGTGTTTACCGGTTTTCGTTTGGCGCATCGCTCATGAGTGCGGTCATCGGGTATGTTTTCACAGTGGCCGGCGTGTGGGCCCTCAGCAAAGTGATCAGTTATCTGGCGCCCAACTTCGGCGGTCAGAAGGATGATCTGCGAGGATTCAAGGTTGCCGTCTACAGTTATACACCCTATCTGGCAGCCGGCATCTTGTACCTTTTCCCGAGTCTTGGGATTCTTGTGACTCTTGCAGGACTGTACGGTCTCTATCTGCTCTACATGGGATTGCCCATGATCATGGAGACACCCAAGGAAAAAACGATGGTCTACACAGTGGTGATTATCGTAGCTGTTATTCTCATTTCCATTATTGTCGGTACCGTCACCGGAGCATTCCTTGGTTTATTCGGCCCGTCGTTGCCGCGTATTTAGCAGAAACAGATCCTGTCCTGTTAATTGATGCAAAGATTATTGTGTTCTCCCGTTGAACAAGTCTGATCACGGGAGACATATCAAGATGTTCTAGTCTTGTATAGTCCGACATGCCCTGCCCGGATAATACGGGAAGCTTCACAAGGTATTGTGTTATTGAGTGAACGGTAATACATTTATCTTTCTCGGCGAAGATAAAAACCTTCCATTCTGTTCCCTGTTGCCAGACAACAAAGGGGATGAGAGGAGAGCAGGTCCCATTCAGTCATCAGAAGAGACATCAGCCCGCGTATCCCGACTTTTAGATGCTCTCACAACATCTGTGCATCAGAGTCTTGATCCTGAAACAGTTATCGATGCGGCGGCCAATGCATTGTTGAAATCTTTTCCTCAGGTTTCTGATGTCGAGGTCTATCAGGTCGATGTTGGAGGATGCCTCAAGTGTTGGTTGACTGTGAGCCGGAGTGGATCCCAACTGTCTGATCAGGGAAAGCCGATCGTTCAGGGATTGGCTGAGGCCGTGATGTCGTCCCATAAAGTACTATCAGTTTCCGATCTGGCAAAAGATGACCGGCTTGACCCGCGAATGGCTAAAAGACTTGGCCTGCACACTTTCACCGGGATTCCCATCCACTGCAGAGAGAACGTGGCCGGTGTTATCGCATTGCTCACCCGATCCTCCGATGTGCTCACGCAGGACGATCAGGTGATCTGCAGCAAGGCCGGTGAACGCATTGGCATCGCGCTATCCAATGCCTTTGATTGTCGCGACGCAACAGTTCGGACCAAACGGTACACCACCATCAGTCGCGCTATTGCGGTCACTCGGAAACTCACATCCCTTGATGAGGTGTTGCAGGATATTGCAAAGGTGCTGGTTTTATCAGCCGATTTTAGCCAGTCATGGATTGGTCTTGTCGAACATGAAATGCTTCGAGGACGTGCGGGATTCGGTGTGGATATGCGCGGGAAAACAGTCACCGTCAGTTATGATTTGAAGATGCAGTCCGACGAAATCAATCCCATGCTGACTGCATTATTTGAGCACACGTCACAATTCTGCTATGATATCAAAGGAGTGAAAGACCGCTCGTTACGCCAGTGGCTCAACAAGCTACGCGTCCACAGCTTTGGATGCATACCGATCATCAGCGGAGAGACGCCTTTGGGCGTGATTGGTGTTCTTTCAGATACTGAGCGAACCTTTGACGCAGAAGATATCCGCATGCTAGAAAGTGTGGCTGAACAGGCTGTTGTGGCCATTGAAAACGCCAGACTTTACAGTCAGATCAAGACGTCGGAAGAGCGGTACCGAAACCTGTTCGAAGCCGCAGGAACAAGTCTCGTCATTCTCGATGGAGACCTCCGTTTCAAACTGGTGAATCAGGCGTTTGAAGCGCTGAGCGGATACAGCCGTCACGATCTGGTCGGCGCAATGACGCTACCGCCCTTTTTATTGAATAAAGATCAGTCTGTAAACGATCTCATCAAACGACTCAAGACTCCACCCGACAGCTGGGAAGCGCACTTTACCGACAAGGACGGGATTGTCAAGCAGGTGCATTTGGCCACGTCCTTGATTCCGGGATCAGCGGATATCCTGATCTCTACGGTGGATATGACCCGTGAGCGTGAACTTGAAAGGCGACTGTTTCGATCGGAAGAACTGGCCGCAATTGGTGAGTTATCAGCAGGTATAGCCCACGAAATCCGAAATCCTCTGGTGGCCATCACCGCCTCAGCCAGCCTGCTCAAAGACGAAACCAATCTCTCTGAAGAGGGCCGGCAACTTCTCGATGTGGTGAAAGAAGAGTCGGATCACCTGGCCGCCATTGTGGACGATTTCCTTAAATTTGCCCGTCCGAAAAAACCTGATTTTGAGGATGTAGACATTAATCAATTACTCCGTGATGTGATCAAACGCTACAGGGACTGGAACGGCAGTAAAGTGAAGTGGATTGAAGAGTACGACGCATCCATCTCGACAGTTCCTATGGATCGGCATCAAGTTCAGCAGGTTGTGACCAACCTTCTGATCAACAGCATGGATGCCATGGAAAAGACGGGTGTGCTCACTGTCAAAACTCAGCGTGAAAGAGCCTCAGGTGGCGAATGTGTGCGGGTGATGATTACGGATACCGGGATCGGGATTCCCGACGATGAATTGGTCAAGATTTTTCAGCCCTTTTTCTCGACGAAACAGAAAGGGACAGGAATGGGCCTTGCGATTTGCCGTCGCATCGTTAATGATCACGACGGAGAAATTGTGGTCGAGAGCCGGAAGAATGAAGGTACGACTTTTTCTGTTCTGCTTCCTTTGCCGGAGAATAAAACGCAGTAAGTTGATTGATCTTCAAACCACTAGCTCAGCTAGTGGTTCTCGATCCTAAACTG
>CAZDVF010000351.1:0-3307 GCA_964508725.1 uncultured bacterium
CCAACTCAATGGAGAGCGGCATACCCGATCCATACACATTCGCACCCGGAGTCAGTCCGGTGGTGTCTTCATAAACCTGAATAGCGATGCTGTCGCCGTCCAGGCGAACAATTTCTCCGATGAGACGATCTTCTCCCACCTCCACCAGCTCCAGCATCTGGGCGTGACGCACGCCCCGTGCGTGCACCACCGGCCCCAGCACTCTGGTCACTGTTCCGATGACATTGCTCAACGATCACTCCTTAAAGATTGCTCATGAGGACTGCCGGACGGACGCGTCCTCAGTCTCTTCCGATCCAAACACGTTTCGGACAATATAAAGCCGCATGGCGTGACGCAGCCGATCGATGCGCACGCTGAACCGGTTGTCGAACAGCATTCGCTCGTCTGCGGAGACAACCACCACACCGCTGTTTGGCAGTGCATGATCCGCGACAGACAGGCTCACAGTTCTGCCGGTTTGTTGCTGGATGTCAGCCTTGATGTCCGACAAGATCTTTTTTGTCAGACTTTTTTTCTCCACATCGCCGGGTAAAATCCGGACGGCATCCGCATCCAGGGCTGTCACGCCTTCTATCACCATGCGTTTGAGGAAAGGAAGATACGCCTTGCTTTGACGCAGCGTTTCCAGCTTTCCCAAGACGCCGTCAAATACCTGACGGATCACCGCTTCACGCCCGTCCAGTCTCTGACGCCTGACTTCGAGATGGACGCCCGACAGGATACGCTTGCGCACACTTTCAGCCTTCACATCCGCCTGGCGCATCATGTCGCGGCGAATCGTCTCGGCCTCTGCACGCGCGGCATTCAGGATGCGCTCAGCCTCGCGCTCGGCCTGCTGGAGAATTGCATCGGCCTCCAGCTGCGACTGTTCTCTGATTTCTTGCCGCAGAACGTCCGACGATGCGCTCGTCTCTTCCATGTCAGTAGCATATCCTTTCGTCAACCAACGCTTGTATGATCAATCCACCTGGCGTATCAATACACCCCCGGATTCCCACTGAAGGTTTCGTTCCCGCGTGCTGATTGAAGCTGCTCGACATCGGGGCAACGGATATTATCCTATCCGGACATTTCGTGTAACCCAACTTATACAGAAGCCGGATGCTATATGTGAACGCCCACGGCAGACCGGATCAGGTCACGCACCGATCCCCTTCCTTCGAGAGCACCCTTACGGTCCGGGATCTCGATGACCAGAGGGAAGCTGGTCTTGAATACATACCGGTCCACGGTTTCGCGGATGGACGCGGCGATGCGCTCAGAGAGGATGATGACGCCCAGATCCTCCATCTTGAAGGCCCGTTCCAGAGCTTCCTGCCCCTGCTCGGGACTCTCGACGACCTCGCCACTGACACCGGCCAGCCGAAAACCAAGGACCGTGTCGGCGTCTCCGATCACATAGAACGTCACGGCAACCGGCCTACACTTTGCCCAGAATCATGATGGCGATGATCAGGCCATAAATAGCAATACCCTCGGCCAGACCGACAAAGATCAGCGCCCGACCGGCCAGTTCCGGCTTCTCGCCGATGGCGCCCATGGCCGCAGCGCCCACATACCCCACTGCTGCGCCCGCTCCCAGCGAACCCACGCCTACGGCGATAGCCGCCGCCAGAAAAGCAAACCTGACCACGCCGGGATCGGTCTCCTTCTGTGCGGTCCCATCAGTGCTCGGTTGATCAACAGCCTGCTGGACAGTTGCATTTGGGGGTGATGCAACAGCTTTGACTACGCCGAAACACACAACAGCGAAAATAAAAAAGATGAGCAACACACCAAATCCGGCAAGTTTTCTGCGGAACTGTTTCTGATTGCTGGTCATCGCTTGAATACCTCCTTTTCTATCTGTTGGATGCGGTCCGAAGACCACTTCATTACTTGAGTGTTAAAAAACCACAATGGATCAACAGATTTAAAGCGTTGATCTAATCTCTGTGATCTCTGTGTTTTGAGTTATCCACCTCGAAGTCAACAACATGCATCATGTCTCGAACCGTGCGAATGAAATCCCTTGCCCGAATGTGCGCCGGATGGTCCTGGTAGACGGCCAGATCCTCACGGTCGTCAAATTCGGAATAGAGAACCAGATCAAACGCGTTGGGGCCATCATTGATGTTGACACCCACTTCCAGAAAGCGAATAGTGGAAATTTGATCGGACAACGCCTCAAGGCAGTGTTTCACCTCCTGTACATTCTCTGATTTGGACTTGCCGCCTGCCTCGTCTTTCAGCGTCCACATCACAATATGCTTGACCATACAAATGCTCCTGCCTGGAACAGACCCAGTCCAATGAATATGGTATAGTCAGCCGGACAGATCCTCACGTCTTCAGATCGGCGCTTACAGGATGATATCCAGCGCTGCCGCTCTGAAAAAATCGACCGAAAAACTCGTAAAACTCAAGCCGCACCGCCTGGATGCTCACCACCAGTCCCTCAAGTGCGATGATAAGGATGTTCCCAAAAACCAGCACGATAGCTGAAACAACGCCCCCGGCCATGTGACGGACTGCATCCGACAAAGCGAAAATGGCCATGAAAAGCCCTGCGTGGGCCAGCCCGAAAGCCGCCACACGAATGAACGAAACTGTATTGGCCAAAAATCCCAGAAAAATTTCAAGGATTTCCACCACACCACCCATGATCCCCGTGGCTACGCCTTCGGGATACAGCTCGCGTTTGCCTTTGGCCAGGTGGATAATGGGTTCACGGAAAAAGAGCAACACCATGGACGAGGCAAGCAAAATTATAACCAGAGCAGGCACATCCCCTTGCGCCTCAACTTCGGGAGTAACCATGCGTGTGGCCACGACAATCCCACACCAGTAGAGCACTGCGGCCAAAAGGCCCGCCTTGTCGAAAATCATGCCGATGAAATCACGACGGCGGATCCCGTTGATCAGATTAATCAGAATAGCCAGAAATATCATGCCAATTCCAAGAAAGATGGCCGCCTTGAACAAACGCGAAATCGACTCCATGGGTTTGATCCAGAGTGTGGGAAGCAGATATTCCAATCCAAATAGGCTGCCAAAGAGGAATCCAAACACAATGCTCGCCAATCCGGCATAGGTTATCAGCAGTCCGGCGCTGTGCATGGCTGCCCGCTTGCCCTGCATCGCCATCAGGAGACCGATAAGAACTAAAACCAAACCATGCCCCACGTCTCCGAACATCACCCCGAACATGATCAGAAAGCTGACGCCCAGAAACGGCGTGGGATCCACAGATCTGTAGTCGGGAATCCCGTATGTTTTTGTAAGGAATTCGAAGGGACGAAAAATGGCCGGATTCCTGAGCGCC
>CAZDVF010000352.1:0-3291 GCA_964508725.1 uncultured bacterium
CGGCGAATTGCGTTTTCGGGTGACAGGAGCAACCTTGACAGGGCAATACAAATTGCGGGGCGTTCTTGAAGGCGGCTCGTATGTGCTGCTCGGCGGTGGCTGGTATCACATCGATCAGAAGATTGACAGAGATGCATTCACCGAGGACACAGCCGGACTATGTCTGGGAATTTCGTCGTGGAAATCACATCGGGGATTCAGCACGCTATTCGAGATTCGCTGGTATCTCTTTTTCAAACCCAGTCCCAATCCCCAGCTCTTGACTCTGACTTTCGGTGTGATGCTCTGATGAGCCAAACCGCAACCAGCGGACGATTCAAACGCTTTCGGCGCCGTATCACACGATCAGATAGATTTATTGCCCTGGTCGGCGATGTGGCGGCCCTGTTCACACTTTGTTATTACAAAACACTCCGCATCCGTTTTCTGATTCATTCTGAAACACAAAAACTGGATTTGTCCGTCGGTGTGCTGTTCGCATTTTGGCACGGCCGTCAATTTGTACTCATACCGGCTTACGCTTTCAATCGCGTTGTGGTGATGGCCGATCTGAGCTGGGCAGGTGAGATCCAGACCCGTGTTCTCACCCGGCTGGGTTACACTCCGGTGCGCGGATCAGCGCGTCGGCATCCGGCGCGGGCGCTCATCCAATTCAACAGACAATTAAGACAAGGATTGGGTGGTTGCTTCGCTGTTGACGGTCCGCACGGGCCGATTTATCGCTCCAAACCGGGCATCCTGTTTGCGTCTAAAAAGTCCGGGTATCCCATTATCCCGATTACCGCGTCGGCTGCTCCCGCTTTGGTTTTGAGACGAACATGGTGCCAATACCTGCTGCCTGCACCTTTTTCCCGTTGCCTGATCGTGATTGACAAGCCCGAATGGCGCGCCGCACGCGGCGAAACCATGACAACGGATGCATTGGATGCGACTCTCTCGCGGTTAACAGCAGGCGCAGACGCCGTATTCAAAGAAAATTGTGTGGCCTGTTCATCCGACAAAAAACAGGGGAGCTGATCAGAGAGATGGAAACCCGCTATCATGTCCGCTCCTTTGATTTACCCGTGCCTCCAGAGGACTTTTCACAAATTCCACGTCAACCCATCTACGCGGTTCTCGACAATTTGCGCAGCGCTTTCAATGTGGGGTCCATCATTCGCACGGCGGATTGCGCTCTTGTCGGGAAAGTCTATTTCTGTGGGTACACGGCCCATCCTCCGCACAAGAAACTGGACAAGACGTCGCTGGGTGCGTTGCCCTATGTGCCGTGGGCATATCATCCCACAGTTGCCGATGCACTGTCCGAACTGAAACAAATGAACATCCCGATTGTGGCTCTGGAGCTGACCAATCGCAGCGATCTGATTTGGGATGTTTCATTCCCCATGCCCGTGGCGCTTGTGCTTGGCAATGAGGCGCTGGGTGTTTCTCAAGACGCGTTGAATATGGCCGATCAGGTGGTTGAAGTCCCCATGCTGGGATACAAGAACTCGCTCAATGTGGCTGTGGCGTTCGGTGTCACTGTGTATGAGATCCAGAGGCAACACTGGGCAAGAAGCGGAGAAGCAACCTGGCGGCAACTCGAACAATTGCGGCAAGACGTACCGTGTCAAGAATCCGATGGACCGCCAACAAATAAGGAAGACCAGACGCATGAATGACTTGCGCCTCTTTCGGCGCAACCGCTCACATCGCAACAGTCGAAAGGGGGTAGGCCGTGAAACGATGTCAAGCGCTGGTTATTTTTCTGGAATTGGTTCCGCTGTTGTGGATCTGTTCCACCGGACATGACAAGGTGGAGACCGGCATGCAGATTTCCGAAAAGGAGTTTCGATCACGACGCGAACAGATGGTCGAAATCCAGATTGCAGCCAGGGGTGTCACTGATACTCTGGTTTTGAATGCCATGCGCACCGTGCCGCGACACCGTTACGTTCCGGACGATCTGCACAAATACGCCTATAGTGATGAGCCGCTCCCCATCGGCTGGGACCAGACCATTTCGCAGCCGTATATCGTGGCCTACATGACAGCCGCGCTCGAACTGAAGGGAGACGAGCGGGTCCTCGAAATTGGAACCGGTTCTGGATACCAGGCCGCGGTATTGGCCGAGATCGCCGACACAGTCCACACCATCGAGATTGTGGAACCCCTGGCGAAGCAGGCGCAGGCGACTCTTCTGTCCCAACACTATGAAAATATCATCTGCCGTGTGGGAGACGGCTTTCGCGGATGGCCGGACCAGGCGCCGTTCGACGCAATCATCGTCACAGCAGCCCCGCCGGAGATTCCTGAACCGCTCATTGCGCAACTGGCAGAGGGCGGGCGCATGATCGTGCCTGTGGGTAAACTCACTCAGGAGCTGGTTCTCATTCGGAAGGTGAACGGAAAAATCCGAAAAGAACGCATGCTTCCCGTCCGGTTTGTCCCCATGACAGGCGAGGCCCAGAAAAAGAAAGACTGAGTCGGCAGAGGCATCCACCTCTATCATCCCGAAATGGTACGCGGAGGAACAGCGTGGAAACAATTCGATGTATAACGAACGGACCTGTGGCCCGGATCACACTCAACCGGCCCGATATCCACAATGCGTTCAACGATGTGATGCTGGCGGAGTTGATTTCCGTCTTCCGGGATCTACACGAGAAGAAAGGGAAGGTCCGTGTTGTCATCCTCACGGGCAGCGGCAAGTCGTTTTGCGCCGGTGCGGATTTAAACTGGATGCGCAAGATGATCCACTATTCCTATGAGGAAAATCTGAAGGACTCGAACCAGGTTTCCGAGTGCATGCATCTGCTCTACACACTGCCCATGCCCACCATCGGGCGGATCAACGGCGCGGCTATCGGCGGCGGCATGGGTCTGGTGGCGGCGTGCGACATTGTGGTGGCCCAGGAGGATGCGGTGTTCAGCCTGAGCGAAGTCAAACTGGGGCTGGTGCCTGCCTGCATTTCGCCGTACGTGATCCGCAGGGCTGGTGAAGCCAGATGCCGCGAGTTTTTTCTGTCTGGCGAGCGGATCGCCGCCTCCAAAGCCCTGGCTGCCGGACTGGTGAATGAAGTTGTCCCCCTTGCCGATTTGGATGACGCCGTCCAACACTGGACAGACCGGTTTCTGAAAAACGGCCCGGAAGCCCTGGCTGTGTGCAAGGAATTCCTGGAGAAGGTGCCGGGCATGCCGCTGGAGGAAGCCAAAACCTACACGGCTGACGGCATCGCCAAGCTGCGTATCAGTCCCGAAGGCCAGGAGGGCATGAACGCGTTTCTCGAGAAGCGGAAACCGGGGTGGCGG
>CAZDVF010000353.1:0-3269 GCA_964508725.1 uncultured bacterium
ACTATATCAATAACCTTTTGATACAGCCCCGTAAAAAAAGTGTGGTGCTGCGCAGGGATATCAATCTTGTTCCAGCCGATATTCCTTGACAGAGAGCAGCGAGGAGAGGAATAAAGTGAAAAGCGCAGATAGAATGCAGAGGATCAAGACGGCAATGACAGGAGAGACCTGTTTGGCTGGCATGACCATATCGAGCAAGGCGCTTCGAGCGTTACGCAGTTGAAGTTGTTCCATTTTGGGGAAAAGGATGTGCAGGTAGTGGACGATGGTGAAGAGCTTGGCGTTTCCGGGGAACATGCCCACAGCAGCTTCCCACCCGAAGAGAAAGAGAAGACCGGCCAGCACAGGCCGTTTGAGGATTCCACCCAGGAGTCCGAACAGCGGAAGGTAGACTGCCAGTCCCAGCACAAGCACGCCGATGCTCTGTAACAGTTTACCAAGATTCATCATCCAGTTTTGGAATCCGCCAGAGAGCATCATCACGGTATAGGTCAAGCCTAGGGAAACCGACAGGATCACTGCAGCTGTCAGAGTCCCGGCTATGAGTTTGGACAGCACAATGATGCGACGGGGAATCGGGCGGGTGATGAGGTAGGGCAGGGTTCGTTCTTCCAGCTCGTCGGCTATGATGGCTGCGCCGATGAAAACTGAAATGAGCGGCAGAAGAAAATGAAGATAGAGCAGGAAACTCATCTGTGGATAGAGATCAGCCAGATTGACTCCTTCCTGTTCCAGCAATGACCGGATCAAAAGGAGGATCAGACTGCATCCCACCGGTATCAGGGAAAGGAGCCCCATCCAGATGGTGCGGCGGCTGTGCACACCACCGTTGACAAAGAATCGGATCAGAAAACCCACACTTACCTCACCAGATAGTCGAACACGGCTTCGAGATTTTCGTCGGGCGACCAGAGTGAATGGATCTTGACGTTATTGTCCAGGGCGATTTTGGGCAAACGCAGGTGGAAATCGTCAGGTCGGTTGGTCTCCACCGTCAGTTGGTTTTTATCGCGATCGAACTGCACGCTCTGCACGTCCTCAAATTCCAGCAGTCTGGCGGTGAGGACATTCACATTGTCGCACCGGATGGTCACCTGCAAGGGATGCGTGTCTATCAGCTTGCGAATCTCGTAGATGTTACCCTCGGCCAGGAGCCGCCCGTGGTTGATGAGCAGGATGGTGTCGGTCATCTGCTCGACTTCATGCAGCACGTGACTGGACACCACGACGGTCTTGCCTTCCTGTCCCAGCGTTTTGATCAGGCTCATGGTTTTGTGCCGGGCCAGGGGATCCATGCCGTTGAGGGGTTCATCCAAAAACAAGATATCGGGATCGTGTCCGATCGCCTGGGCCAGCTTGATCCGCTGGCGCATGCCTTTGCTGTAGCTGCCGATGCGTTTGTGCTGCGACTTGGTCATTTCCACGGCCTCGATAGCGCGGACTGTTCTCTGGTCAGCCTCTTCTTCGGAAAATCCATGCATCCGCATGGTTGCGTGGACGAATTCCCGCCCGGTCAGATACGACCAGAATGCATCCATTTCAGGGCAATACCCGATATGCCGGAGGATCTGGTGGTTGTTCCAGACAAGTTCGCCGGCGATAGCGACCTGACCCTTGCTGGGTTTGAGCTGACCTGTCATCAAGCGGAGCAGAGTCGTTTTGCCGGCGCCGTTGGGACCGAGAAAACCGGTGACGCCTGACTCAAGAGTGAAATTCAGGCTGTTGACGCCGATGACCTGGCCGTACCATTTGGAAAGGTTGAACACGTCGATTTTCACCGGACCACCTCCGTGGACTTGACCCGGATCCGGAGGACCCAGATGCTCAGACCGATGGCGGCAGCCAAAGCGATGAAACTTAAAAAGGCCGGCGCGCCGAAGTGGCGGTCGAGACTGAACAGAACTGATCCGACTTGCCGGAAATTGGCCGAGAGTGAGACAAGGCCGATTTCCGGGATGCGGGAGATGATCTGGCGAAAGATCTCCGTGAAGTAAAGCAATCCGAAGAAAAAGACAGCCGATGTTCTGACGCCGCGGGTTGAAGCTGATATGGCCAGAAGGATAACAGCCAGGGTTGTGATCATCAGCAGGCAATGTCCCATGATGGCGAAGGGCAGCCAGTAGAATTCCTTCAGATAGGAGGCGTCGCTTGCCAGTAGAACGCGGAAGAAAAAGAGAAGCAGCGCCGGAATCATGGTGATCAGAACGCCGTAACAGGTGATGATGCAGAATTTTCCAAATGTATAATCCCAGAAACTCACCGGCTTCGAAAAGTAGAGGGGCAGGGCCTTGAACTTTCGGTCGTTGGTGATAATGCCCGCCCCGGCCAACAGGAGCACAATGACCAGGAGCAGCCAATGCCGCTGAATGAATCCCTCAAAAAAGGCGGGATTGATCTTGAACTGGGTTCCTACAATTTGTCCGACGCCCGTTTGTTCCAGCCCCCTTGTGACGAAAAAAATATAGATGCCGTGGCCGATAAGAGAGCCGAACGCGGCCATGTTGAGAATGATCATCCACTTTTTCCACAACAATCCCATGCCTGTTTTGGCGATGATCCACCAGGCTCGGGGAACCAGCACAAGCTGCCCGTGCCACGACCGGTAGGTTTCTTCATAAATTGGCACGCAAATCCTCCCCGATACGTTTGACGAAAACGTCCTCCAGTGTCTGGACGCTGGTCACCAGCTTGCGCAGCTGGACACCGGTCCGGTCCGCCGCTCGCAGAACCAGATCCGTCTCCTGACCCTGAGGCAGGGTGACGTCCAGATGCTGTTTCTCGCTGCGCGAGACGGTGCATCCATCGGACTCGAGCGCTTTAATGAAGTCATCCTGATCGCCTTCGACGCGCAAGGTATAGGTGCCTGAGTAGCTTTTTCGCAGGTCTTCGACGGTGCCCTGTTCCAACAGCTTTCCTCTGTGGATGATGACCACACGTTCGCAGGTTCGTTCCACATCCACTAAAATGTGCGAGGCCAGGATAATGCTCATGCGTCCCATTTTCGAAATGGTTTCGATGAGATCGAGCATCTCCTGCCGGCCCTTGGGATCCATGCCGCTGGTCGGTTCGTCCAAAAACAAGAGTTTGGGATCATGGACCAGCGCCTGGGCGAGCTTAATGCGCTGCTTCATGCCGGAGGAATAGGTTTCGACTTTTCGGTACCGGGCTTCGCCGAGACCAGTCAGGAAGAGCACTTCGTGTGCCCGCTGCATCGCGTCCTCGCGGGTCATGCCGCACAGTTCACCGGCATACTGGATCATGCCGATGCC
>CAZDVF010000354.1:0-3264 GCA_964508725.1 uncultured bacterium
ATAAATGGGGAGGATTGCCCCATTTGTGGATTATTTGATCCAATCCAGAGTCCAGTGAATAGATAGCAAAGATATACTATTTTTATTGATATCTTCCTAGAAATGAATTACCTTTGCTATGTTATCAATGATTGCTATTATCCCAAATTATTCATTGGTATAGACTTTGTAGTGATAATAAGCAGATCCGTCATGATTCGTCATGATCTGCGATCTGTGGGATTCATCAGATTGGCAACTTCTCGAATCTGGATTTTTGGAAAGCGGATCGCTTGTTTTCAAACGTCAGAGGTCTTTTCGTTGTTAACATGATGAAGTCGGTGCAATGACCTGGTATTTTGGAATGATCAAGGCCGCCGGCAATTGAGAAAACCCTATCAAAGCTGATGGAGCCCGTTCCATGAGAGCATTAAAAATGAAGCGAGAGAATCTTTCTGATTTTTTCGAGAGTCTTCGAACATTTGGAGCCCTATGGGGGGCGGTGAAAAAAGGAGAAGGTTATTCCCTTCTCAAGATTGAGGATAACAAACGGATTGATCTAACTGCACTGCGGACAAAAATCCCCTTTAAAAAATTGTTGTTTCCTCCCAAGTTCAGCATGTTTTCGTACAAGGAGGGGGAGACGACTCAGAATCTTGAGAATCTTCCCAGTCAGGTGATTTTTGGACTGCATCCGTGCGACGTGCATGCGCTCAAGATCATGGATGATTTTTTCCTGAGTCATTATCCTGATCCCTACTACATCGAGCGGCGCAAGCGGACCAGCATTGTTGCGCTTTCGTGCATCCCTGATGAAAAATGTTTTTGCAAGACCACCAATACCCATTACGCCGAGAGCGGATTCGATTTGGCATTAACCGATCTGAAAGATTTTTTCATTGTATGGGTGGGTTCCAGTCTGGGAGACGATATGATTCGGGCGTGTCCGGACCTGTATGAAGAGCACATCGGCCATGCGGATCTGGAACGATACGTCAAGTGGCGTGAATTCAGGGAGTCACATTTCAGGAACGATCTCGATTTTACAGGGATGCCCAGCATCATGGAATTGTGCTGGGACAGTCCCGTGTGGGAAGAACTGGGCGATAAATGTCTCTCATGCGGCGCCTGCACACTGGTTTGTCCCACCTGCCCTTGCTTTAACGTGATTGATGAGATTAACCTGAAACAGACTGAAGGTGAACGATATCGACAGTGGGATTCCTGCATGTTTCGGGAGTACTCGATGGTGGCTGGTGGGCACAATTTCAGAGAATCACGGGCTGCGCGCCTCAAGCTGCGCTTCACGCACAAGTTGCAGTCTTTTGTGAGTAAATTTGGTGAGCCGGCGTGTGTTGGCTGCGGCCGTTGTATCGATACATGCCCGGTTGGCATCGATATACTGTCTGTGGCCCAGCGTCTGAAAGAATGTAAGGAGGTGACGCGATGAACACTGCGATCGTACGAGCGAATCCATATGTCGCCGAGCCTATGCGTCTGGTTCATCGCCATGCCATGACGGAAGATATTCACTTTTTTCAGGTACGGGCTGTTGACATGCAGAAGGCCCTTCAGCTCAGTTACCTGCCGGGTCAATTTATGATGATTTCACTGCCTGGGTATGGCGAGGCGCCCTTTTCCATCTCGTCTACACCGTCCCGGCCAGGCTTGTTGGAATTTGGCATCCGCAAGGTCGGCAGCATGACCAGAGCGATTTTTGATCTGAAAGAAAATGATGTTTTCGGTGTTCGGGGGCCCTATGGCAACGGTTTTCCCGTTGATAAAATTCAGGGACATGACCTGGTCATTATTATGGGTGGTTTGGGGGCCGTTCCATTACGATCGCTTTTACTCTACGCTCTGGATAATCGCGATCAGTTTGGTAAGGTCTATCTGATCAATGGATCGCGGAATCCCGGTGAGATGCTGTTCCGTGAAGAGTTGTTCCACCTGAAGAAACGGGACGATCTGGAGTGCATGCTGACTGTCGACCAGGATGATACGGGTCAGTGGCCTTGTGATACCGGATTGATTACGCGTCTGATTCCACGTCTTACTGATATTAGTCCCAAAAAGACCTATGTGACGGTCTGCGGTCCCCCGGTGATGTACAAATTTGCCGTGGCTGAACTCCTCAAGCTCAACATCCCCAAGCATCAGATTCTTATGACGCTTGAACGCCGGATGAAGTGCGGTGTGGGGAAGTGCGGTCATTGCATTATCGGCGGCTATATCTATACGTGCATCGAGGGTCCTGTTTTTTCGTACTGGGATGTGCTGAACATGCAGGGTTTGATTTAAAGGATGAAGGAGTTTGATCTTGAATCCGACTAAAAAGAACGTGGGTCTCTACGGTTTTACAGGATGCAACGGAGACCAGCTGACGATTATCCACAGTGAAGACAGGTTGATGGAGTTTTTTGATTCAGCCAACATCAAGTCGTTTTCTCTGGCCAAGAGCGACAATGATGACAGTGCGCTCGATATTGCTCTTGTCGAGGGATCGATTTCCAGTCAGGAACAGGCTGAGCGCGTCAAAGAAATCCGTGATCGGACCGGATTCCTCGTGGCCATCGGCAACTGCGCCTGCACCGGCGGCATTCAGGCCATGGAGCTGGGCGCCAAAGGTTGGGATAATCGTTTTCGGGCCGTGTATGGTAATCACTTTTTCAGTAATCGGACACCCATTGAATCAAAGCCCATCGATGTATTTGTCCATGTCGATTTTTATATTCCCGGGTGTCCCATTGACGCTGATCAGTTTTTTTATTGTTTTTCCCATTTTCTGCAGGGAGATAATCCGGTATTTCCTGACTATCCTGTTTGCTATGATTGCCGGCTGCGTGAGAATGACTGTCTTTTGCTCAAAGGTGTGCTTTGTCTTGGTCCCCTGACCGCTGCGGGATGCGGAGCCCGGTGCCCCTCTCACAATTTGCCGTGTCTGGGATGCTGGGGTCCTATGGATGAAGCAAACATCACGGGGGAGTACAATTTGCTCCGAGAGAAGAATTTTTCAATCGATGAGATCAAGCGGCGATTTCGGATTCACAACGGCAGCGGCATGATCAAACCGCTCAAGAAAATCTTAGGAGAGCTCTGATGCGCGAAATCTGTGTCGAACCCCTGGCGCGCGTGGAAGGCGAAGGGGGCATCACCGTCAAGATGGACGGGAAGCGAATCAAGGAGGTCCGATTCGACATCCTCGAAGGAACCCGTCTTATCGAAACGCTGGTGGTGGGGAAAACGCCGTTGGAAGATGTGAGCATCGCGTGCCGTATCTGCGCC
>CAZDVF010000355.1:0-3257 GCA_964508725.1 uncultured bacterium
GCCGCCGCCGATCCCGTAAACAACCGCATTCTTGTTCGTTTTCACCGATGCGATTTCTTCTTCAGCGATCCCTCGTCCCAGATCGTCGCGAATAGGAGGCTTGATCGATACAGACCGAATGGACGACTTGGGTACCTGACGCAGTTTCCTGTCTTTCATTAGCATCGTGATCTGATGCGGTTCTGCCTTGACAACCGTTCCTGTCAACTTATTCCCGGATGTCAACGTGACTTCAGCGGCGTTGGTCTTCTCGAGCTGATCGTAATTCACCATGATTCGTTGCGTTCCACAGCCAATCAGCAACAGAATGCCTACGCACAAGACGAACATCACATTTTGTCCACGCATCCGTGCCTCCTTAATCCATTCAATCGTGCACACACTATTCAAATAAGGTTCATTTCAATCTTGATCAACAACAGATAGTTTCTTTCATTCTCTGCCAACACCATTTTCACCCATCAATAGATGCCGATCAACTGACGATCGTACAGCATCCTCGCAAGAATCAGACAGATCACTCACATACCACCCTAAGAGGGTGGCTCAACGGACCTTGATGGCGACGACGCACTGTCGCCCTTCAAAGCCTTGTCAATGGCTCCCCGATCGATCTGAACATCATCGATCTCCAGCACCTTGATCAGTTCAATTTGGGATTCCAGCAAATGCTTTAGTCTCCGGGCGAACGACTCTTTTTGAGAACGAAGAATGTTCAGCTCGTTCTTCATTTTGTCCAGCTTTTCTCTGGCCTCATCCAAAATGCGTTCTGATTTGAGTTCAGCCTCCCGAAGAAGAATCTGCGCTTCCCGTTTCGAATTCTCCCGCGACTGGCTAACGTTTTGTTGAGCATTCATCAATGTATCTTGAAGCGTCTTCTCAACCTGTTGGTAATCTTTCAATTGCACTTTCAATTTACCAATATCCTCTGCGAGACGATTTCTTTCGTTAAAAACCGTCTCGTATTCATCTGCCACCATTTCGAGAAACGTTTCAACTTCAGTGGGATCGTAACCGCGGACCTTGGATTTAAACCGCTGCTTCTTGATATCGAGAGGTGTCAATTTCAAGGGCAGTCACCTCCTCTTCTGGTCATCTCATTCAATAGATCATACACACACAATAAATTTATTATTTTAACAATTCTTTGAATATAATTCATTCTCAAATAAAATGCAACATAAAAGTACCCATGTCGCTATATCTTAATATGTTAGATCTATATGAGAATGCAGGAGTTATGTGTAGAATTGTACACATATCCGAAAATAGGACCTATCGAACTGGTCAGTCAACACTCATCTGAAATGATAATCGCATCAAGAACGGAGATGCACGAGAGTCAATCCACATGCCATTAACAGATTTAATCCAGACAGACACTGTCGCAAAATACGCTCCAGCTATCCCTATGACGAATTCGCGTCGATTTCATGAACGCGATATCAATAGTGTTTATGAAGGAATCGAATGAAAAAGGATGAGAGATATGATATTGAACGATTGAAGGATTAACGACAAGCATCGTCAAGATGGCTGGTCAGTTTACAGCCAGATTGTATCATTTCGATTGGAACCGACTGAAACCAATCCGATGGGAGCTTCGAGTAACGCTTCAAGACGCCTGAGATAGCGAATCGCATTCTCAGGTAACGCATCGAACGACCTGATACCTGTGATGGGCGCCTTCCATCCGGGCATCGTCTCATAAACCAGCTCGATCTCGTTAAGAATACGCGGATCCGCAGGGAAGGACCCAAGCAACTCGCCACGATATCGGTAACCGGTGCACAAGTCGATGGAGTCAAAACTGTCCAAAACGTCCAGTTTGGTAATGGCCAGACTATCCACACAATTGATCTGAATGGCGTACTTTGCCACTACGGCATCGAACCATCCGCACCGCCGCGGCCGCCCGGTGGTGGCCCCAAACTCGGCACCCAGCTTGCGAAGATGCTCGCCCTGACTTCCAGTCAGCTCTGTGGGAAACGGTCCGTCGCCGACGCGCGTCGTGTAGGCTTTAACAATACCGATAACGCGATCAATCTGACGGAACCCGAGGCCAAGACCCGTGAAAACGCCGCCTGCAGTCGTATTCGAGGATGTCACAAATGGGTAAGTCCCGAAATCGATATCCAGCAACGTTCCCTGGGCGCCCTCAATAAGAAGGCGCCTTCCTTGAGTCAGATTCTTCAGCAGGAGCTGACGTGTGTCTACAATCATGGGCCTGATTCTGTCAGTCAGACGCTGCAGGATTGAAAGAACAGAATCCAGCTCAACACCTTGTGTATTGTAAACTTTTTCAAGAATGTGGTTATTAACGCGGACGTTTTCAGACACTGTCTCTCTCAATGAGGGAAAATCAAGAAGCTCACCCAAACGGATGCCCGTTCGGCTGATCTTGTCTGCGTAGGCGGGGCCGATTCCGCGTCCTGTTGTTCCGATCTTTTCTCCACGCGCCATTGATTCGGCCGCTTGATCTAAAAGTGGATGATATGGCATGATAAGATGGGCATTACAACTAAAATAGAGACGGCTGGAAACATCAATCCCATTCTGCTCCAGTTCGTCAATTTCTTCCAGCAAAGAAGTGGGATTGACAACAACACCATTTCCGATAATACACTGGATGTCAGGCCTGAGTATACCTGTGGGAATATGGTGGAGGATAAAGGTCTTTCCGTCAAATTGAACGGTATGCCCGGCGTTGGGTCCGCCCTGAAAACGGGCCACCAGATCAACGTTCTCACTCAATAAATCGACAACTTTACCCTTGCCCTCATCACCCCACTGGGTTCCGACAACAAGCTGAACAGGGTTGGGATCTCTAAGCGAAACTGCCAACGGCCTCATCCTCATTATCATAGAGATCAAAAACGCCTTCGAGTTTGGTGATGCGCAATAGCTCCCGAATCTTATTTGACAAATGCACGAATTTCATCTCACCGCCGCTACTCCGGACAGTTGTCAGACCTCCGATGAGGATACCAAGCCCCGAACTGTTCATCCAGTTGACTTCGCTCATGTCCACCAGAATTTTCGTGCGGCCCGATTCGAGCAAATCACGAATCTTCTCGGTTAAAAGTGTTGCATCGGGGCCACCCACCATGTCGCCTTCCAGAACCACCACGGCCACATCATCCTGTTGCCGTATTGTAAATTTCATGGAATCATCCTTCCGATCATTAGGCCGGGAAAGGCAGTCAGTAAACGATCCACCGCCAGAGGCGGTGGCTTTAAGACTCCCGGCGGAGCCG
>CAZDVF010000356.1:0-3253 GCA_964508725.1 uncultured bacterium
CGACACCCTGCAGGTGGGGGATTCGGTGACGCTGTATTCGGCCGGTTATGACGCTTTCGGTAATTACCGGGGCGACGAGTCCACCGACTGGACGTCTCAGGGGCTGACGCCGGCGGTTTCGGCTACTGGAGTTGTCAGCACGACGTTTACGCCAACGATTCCAGCCAGCGGTATGATTACGGCTTCCGAACAGATGTCAGGTGTTTCAGATCATACCGGAACGATTACAGTTCAACCGGGTCCTGTTCATCACTTCGCCATCGAGACTATTAACACCCAGGTTGCGGGACAGCCCTTCACCATCTCGGTGGCGGCCGAAGATATTCTAAACAACCGGGTGACCGATTTCATCGGCCGTGTCGATATCACGGATCAGACAGGAACGGTGCAGCCCGTACTCAGCGGAACATTCTTGCAAGGCGTTTGGTCTGGCGGTGTGACCATCGCGCAGGCTGACACAAGCAACCGGATCACTGTCCGGCAACAAGGATTGCAGAATCCGTCAGGCACATCGGATCCGTTCCGTGTTGTCAATGCGCCGGGAATTCGCATCACGCTGTTTGAGCCGGTGCGATCCGATACCATGACCGCGCTGACGTCCGTGACAACCGGTCAGCAGGTTCCCTGGCTGGTCAAGCTTGATGTTGAAAACATGGGCAGTGCGGCTGTCCGTCTTGACAGCGTGCGGCTCGACATGCTGGTTGGTGGAGTTGTTCAGGCAGATTACAGCGTATCCTATCCAGTCGCGTTTCTTGCCAGCAACAGTGATTCTCTTCAGGGCGGTGCGTCTGACTCCCTTTTGGTCCGGGTCAATACCACAGGTCAGACTGCAGGATCTGCGACGCTTCGGGGGCGTGTTTATCTGAAGAGTTCATCTACAGGCGCGGTGCTCAGCGATCAAGCCTGGGGGAGCGTGCCAGTTCAGACTCCGGCCCAGGTTGTGGTGCGTCAGGTGATTCCCACACAGGCTGAGGTCACTCGCGGGCAGACTGAAGACTGGGAAATCCGTGTGGTGGTGGCAAATCAGGGTGGCAGCACGGTTCAAGTCGATTCTACGGCGCCGAATACGTTCGTGGCGTTTTCCCTCGGATCGGGAGAGACGGTCAATTATCCCACATCATTTCAAGGCGGCGGGTGGGAGCTGGTTGGCGGTGATGTCGATACGCTCCTCTACATTGTTGATCAGACCGGAGGAGGACAGGCCGGCACTTGCACCATTACCGCATCCGTGCGTGGCGTGGAACGTAATACGAACAGAGTCCTCTCAGTCACAGGAACAGGTTCTGTTCAATTCGAGCATCCGCCCATTTTGCGCATTGTTGACGTGACCAATCTGGCGCTTAATGCACCGTATGTCAACGCCGGGCAGGCTTTCAGTATCCGGATGACAGTCGAAAACAGCGGTCAGGATGGCGTGCACGATGTGCAGGTTCAGGTTCCTTCCAGCGGTCTTTCCATCTTTCCGCCGCTGACACCGATGGGATCTCTTGCCGGCCAGGAAGTCAAGAGTGTCGACATTTCGGGTTATGCCGACAGCCGCTCATCCTCACAAGATATCCTTGAAATATTTACTGCCAGGGTTGAAGGATGGGCCGATAACACAGAAGAGCTGGTTCTCAACGAAGCGTCGACCCACGACACAACGAAGGCGATTATTCAGTCTGAAGCCACGCTTTTGGCTGCTGGTGTTGTCACGTCCACTACATCGCTAGTGGGGGGACAAGTGGATCCCTGGACCGTCAAAGTGGAAGTCCGCAACACAGGCCTGGCCACTTTGGTTCTTGATCCGCCGACTGCAGACGATCTCACCTTCCGCGTGGATAATATCTATCAGTCCGACTACAAGGTTATTCCGCCCACATCCCTGAAACGTGGCGGATTGTCTCTGTCCGGATCGAGTCGCGATACACTGATTTATACAGTGACATCTACCGGGCGTCTTGGCGGGACAGTTCAGATCCGGTCTCGTGTGAGAGGTCACGATAAAAACACGGGCATTGATCTGCCGCCGGGTGAGGGAACGGCTCAGGTGTCGGTTCGCTCAGAGCAGGATTTTCGAATCATCTCAACAGTTCTTCGCACACCCCATGTGACTGAAGCGGGGAATGGATACGTCAACATCAACCAGAATTTTGATGTCCTCGTTCTTTTAGAAAATGGTTTGGGCGAGACCCTGGAGGATATTCGTGTCTCCCTGAGCAGCAATGGATCATCCATTATCAGTCCATCCACGCTGAACGTGGACCGCATGATTCCCACAAGCCGTGATTCTGTGTTGTTTACTGTACTCTCTGACGCGACAGAAAATCTTTCCGGCGAGACATTCACAGCGACGATCACTCAGGCGCGGGGCGCCCAGACCGGCGTGCAGGCGTCTGTGGGCGAGGCCCTCGATTCGACGGCCGCAGCCTTTATTCAGAAACCGGCTGAATTGTCCCTGGCCCTGGAACTCAGCGCTGTTTCCGGTAGAGTGAGTACAGACCAGACATTCATCCTGCGGGCTGCGCTGGTCAACAACGGAACCGGCGATGTGGATGATTCGGGCCGGGTGAAAATCCTTTTACCCACGCCCTATTCGCTGGGGTCGACGGCCGACTCCATGCATGTTAAGTTGGGCGAACCGGCAGAGTGGACCATCCGGTCTCCGTCACAGCCCCAGCCGGCACGATTCATCCATGTCACGCTCACGCGGATTCCACTGGCAAAAAATACGGGTCTTCCCGCGGGCGTAGACGAGCAAACCGCCAGTATTGAAGTCATTACACTCCAGAGTATTTTAGCTGGCGCCATTGCCGTGGCCTCTCCTCCGGGTGCGATGGATGGCATTGTGTCATCCAATCAAACCGTCATGTTGAAAACGACATTCCAATGGGAGAATGTGCAAAACATCACCGCGCAACTGGATTTGCCTCCCGGGTACAGCACAGGAGATACACAGAAGAGTGTGACCAATCCCAATACTGAAGGAGTGGATACCCTTTATTGGCAGATCACAGCTCCGCCCACAGCGTCCACAACCGATGTGATCCGCGTGTCGGCCCAGGGTGATGATGCGTTGCAGGATGGAGTGCCTGTGGTCAGTTCACCCGTTAGTCTCTTTCTGACAACAGTTCATCGGGCCAGTCTGGATTTGGATCTGGTTATTGCCGGACCTGATGACGCAACAGATGGATCGGTGTCGCTGGGTCAGGAATTTATCATTCGTGCGGATATCATCAACAGTGGAACAGCCATGACCATCGGTAGCGCCTCG
>CAZDVF010000357.1:0-3225 GCA_964508725.1 uncultured bacterium
TTATGACGTTCTGAGTGAAGATCGTTTCAGGATGGATGTCGAATTATGGAACTTGTTTCAAAGCCAGTCTCCACCACTTGCTGTAAACCGGACAGACAATCTGAGCAGACTTTTCACGATGGAAAAAAGCATTGCTCTGGGTGTCATCAGGAAAATGGGAATAGAACTTACACCGGTTGAGAGAGAGAGAATCATGCGTGTTCCGACCCGGAATATGCAAGCTTTTATGGCCTATTGTACAGGATTGGAGAAGCAGGATTCGGGACTTTTCGAAGAAGCAGCCGCATCTTTCCAGAGAGCGGCAACACTGGACCCAAGATTTGAAACGGCCAAACAAAAAGCACAGGCAAGCAACTCCATGAAGGAAGTTGGAACAGGCAAGGAAACCGTACTGGCATCTTTGGATAAAATTGAAAGCCAGAGTGTCTCATCTCCGATGGTTGATAATCTTGTGAGTGACCGGTTACAGATCATTTCCACGAATGTTGGTTCAAATTTTGTGCCCGGCCAGGATGACCGTGAAGCTCCTGAAGAAGCAACAACTGCCGGAGCCGATGTGGGTTTGCGCAATCTGCCGGATCCACCAAGACCACCTGTGAGATGATAAAAAACGCAATGGATGAGGTAATCGTCGTGAAAATTATAAAAATACACATCCAAATCTTGATATTCATGATCACAGCAGAATTTGTCACCGCACAAATAACTGGCAATTATCATCCCGTCAATGTCGGAGACTATCACATCTTCCATACCGACTCGGTATCCGGGGAATATCAACCCACAACCTTTCGTTCTGATGTCCAGGGTATTGACCAGATCAATGGGCGGGACCATTTTCGAATCAGAGACTATATGAGAAGGGATGATGGAACGCGTGAATGGAGTTGGTATACTTGGTCGTATGTCGATTCAAATGGCACTGTCATGGGCGCTTTCGGAGAGACTCCCGAAATAACTCTGGACATTGCCATCCCGACAGCAACCATCACTGTTGACGGAGATCCATCGGATTGGACCGGCATCAACACGCTGGTCACAGACCCACAGTCAGATGATTCCTCCAGCTACACGGGTGATGATATCAGCGCTCTTTATGTTGCACAGGATGCAGACAACTTGTACTTGCGTATGGATTTGTGGGATGATGTCAACACAAACTTCAGGAATGGTCTCAGTCCTTTTGAGGGGCGCTATACTTTCAGAATAGATAATGATGGCCCTTTTAACCAGATGCATCTCACAATCGCCTATAATGATACGACGTTCTCGTGGCGTCTGCAGGACCCCGGTCCAAATGATCCTCCGGGATTGTCGGGCCCGGATTATGTCGGTGTGAACGCAAATATGATTGAGTTGAGTGTGCCCCTTGATTCGATCGGCAATCCCTCAAATTTCAGCGCGATTGGAGGATCATCAGAGTACCACGATTCCAATGAGGACAGAAGCATCTCATGGGACGAAGCACTCGTCGCAGAGACGGACATCTTCGATCCGCCCGTGACCTGGATGTCAGATGGTATGGTCAACATAGGAGATACGCAGGAGTTTGATTCGCAGGCAATGGGAGGTCACTTTGCAATGACTCTGGAAAGTCTTTCCGAAACAGTCCAGGTGCCTGCGGGAACATTCCCTCGATGCATAAAAATAAGAATGGTCATCACGGACTTCAACGGAGACACGACCCAAACCAATCATTATTACTATGCCGAAGACGTCGGGGAAGTGTTGAACGTCACGATCCTGAATGCCATGGGAGAAGAGATGAGACTGGAACTCATCGATTATTCCATTCAAGGTTCGAATGTGCACGTTTATACGGAACCCGCTGCCCCGACAATCGGAAACAACCTTTCAATTTTCGGGACAGTTCCAGAGCATTTCAGTCCCACAACCCGAGAATTGTACTACCGCATGGGCGGTCAGACCACATTCCAGACGGCGAATCTCACACAAAACGGCAATGTTTACGAAGCATCCCTGCCAGCCAATCTTGTCACGATAAGGGGCATTGAGTACTATGTTCGATTGTCCGATGGTCAAACCGAGGCGACGTATCCCGGGCTCGATCCCGACCGTCATCCGCAAAGCATGCGCATCAGAGTCAACCAGTACGACCCGCCAATCAATTTGGAAGAAATGACCTACAAGATGATTTCCGTGCCTTTGGCTCTGACGGATCCTTCCATTCCATCTGTTCTTTTTGACGATTATGGTGAATACCACAAGCCGAGCTGGCGTCTCTGTACTTATCAGGCAAACGCGACTTCTTATTATGTCGAATATCCCGACATGGAAAAAACATTTACGCCGAGTACTGCATTTTGGCTCATCACAAGAAGCGGCGATTCATTTGATGTCGATGATGGATGGTCTATGGACGCATCTGATCCGTACATTTGCACTTTGGACACAGGTTGGAATCAGATCGGGAATCCGTTTGCCTTTCCTGTTTCAGTCGATAGCATGGATGCCTCGGGTTTTTTTGAGAGTCCGGTCTATTACAACGGTGAGGACTATGAGTACGATGTGACTGTTATTGAACCCTGGGAAGGTTATTTTGTGAACAATCCGGGAACGACGCCAGTGACCCTTTCCATCCCTCCTGTTGAGGCTGTCAACGGTGCGGGAAAATTGAGTCCTAAAACGCTTGTCAAGACAGAAGATGATTATCTGCTTCAAATCAAGGTCAACATTCCAGGTTTTAAACTCCTGGACACTCAGAATTATATCGGGCTACTGGGACATGCTTCTGAAGGATTCGACGATCTGGACATTTCAGAGGCGCCCCCCATCGGGGAGTATGTGCGTTTGTCAATTATTGAGGACGACATGCGGTTTGCAGGCAATTTTAAACCGCTCAACGCAACCGGCCATCAGTGGGAGTTGGAACTCGATGCAACTCTGCCCGGAGAAAACGCCGTCCAGGTTGGCTTGACAGAGACCGGGCAGCTGCCAGACAATGCGGAACTCTACATCTTTGATATGGATTATCAGTGTCGTATTCAGCCAAATAAAAATCTATTCACAGTCAAGTTGGAAAAAGAATATCCCGTCCGCCATCTGAGAATCATCATAGGATCAGCCGATTATGCAGAACAACACAGCGATGGTATTTCTCTCTCTCCAATAGAATTTGTACTGTATCAGAATTACCCCAATCCTTTTAATGCACAGACAACGATCAATTATCAAACAGGGAAACGAGGCCAGGTTACACTTGAT
>CAZDVF010000358.1:0-3218 GCA_964508725.1 uncultured bacterium
GTCGTCACGTGCGTGTTGGAGGCACTGCAACTCTGGCATCCTCCGATTTTGGAGACTGTGCGGTCCACGTTTCTCGGACGGGCGTTACTAGGTACGACGTTCACATGGAGTGATTTTCCCTATTACGCACTGGGATCCGTTTTCGGCTGGATCTGGATACGTCAACTCAGAAAAAGAGTATAAGAGACGGTCACAGGAAGATCAGACTTCAGGATCTGTCCCACGCTAAAAAAAGGCTCTCCATCCAAATAAATGGATGAAGAGCCTTTTTGTCCTATATTCTGATTCAGTCATTCTAATAAGCTGGAAATGCAGATGTAGGAGAGGGGGTATTTCCCTGTGTTCTCCACGCGGCGCTGAATCCCGATGGGATAGCTGATGCAGGAGCCGGCTTTGCATGGAATCTTTTTGTCGTCCCAGATGAATTTACCTTCGCCCACGATAATATAGCAGGTTTCACCTGTGTCATGGTGGGTGTGCAGGCGTGTCGAGCGGCCTGGTGCAATGGTGAGGACTTCGGCGTTGCTGAACTTTTGCGGCCGCCGGAGCCAGATGTCGCGAATGCGCAGGTGCAGCCCCTCCGGCTTGGAGGGATTCGATCCCTCATCGAAAACCTGGGTTACGGCCACACCGGATCCGATCACAGGCTTATCCACTGTAACGCCTCGCTGGGTGACAGCTGACCAAGAAATGCCACCTTCGGGAGCAATGCCTCCGATGACACGAAAGATGACGTATCGCAGCGGTGCATTTCCCGTGCTCATGATCTCATGCTGAATGTCGGGCGTCATGTAAATTGCCACATCCTGCCGCAGTTCGTAGACATCTCCCTTGGGGAAGTCCTCGTAAATGCTGATAATTCCCCTGCCATCCAGAATATAGAGAAGCCGTTCTTCAGGATATCCCCGGAGTGGAAGCCGTTCGTCGGGAGCCAGTTCCGCTTCGTCGATGGCTGTGCGTTTGGAGCCGGATTCCTCAAATGGCAACACGGTTATGGAGGTAAACCCTTTATCTTGCGCAACGGTATCCGGGAGCATCCATGTCATGGACATCAGGAAAAGTGTAACTGCCAGAGAGAGCAATGTAAAAGATGATTTTCTGTTCTGAAGGTGAATGACGGACATGGTTTCCTCCTGTGTGATGTAACGACGAGAGCTCAGATCTTGTCTGTTGTTCAATGTAAGAACAAGGCGGTTGGATGTCAATGCTATTTTTAAGTCGGATGGACTTGATGCTCCCCAGGTTTGAGCAGTGGATGTGGAAGACCGTTTGATCTCATGCTAAAAGCCCCGGATACAGTGTTGCGTCCGGGGCCTGGTATGTTATGATTGGTTGTGACCGAATCGTGTGTTACGCTATTCGTCCAGACGGACAAATTCGATGCGCCGGTTTTTGGCTCTTCCATCCACTGTTGCGTTGGATGCAATGGGATTGGCTTCTCCGTATCCGATAGCCCGTAGCCGTCCGAAGGTGATTCCCATTCCAACAAGATAATCGCGAACCGCTTCAGCCCGCCGCTGCGAGAGATTGAGATTGACGGCCGCGCTGCCGGTGTTGTCGGTATACCCGCGAATCTCAACACGGATTTCGGGATTGTCACGCAGCGATTCGAGCACGGTACTCAGTATGATCTTGGCATTTTCGTTCAGCTCGGCCTTGCCTGTGGCAAAAGTGACGCCGGGCAGGACGATGCTTTTGCCGACCTCTACAAAGGGCTTCACAGGCTTTTCGTCTGGGCAGCCGTCTTCATCCTGGTATCCGTTGAAAGTTTCAGGTTTATTGGGGCACTGGTCCATCAGGTCGGGGATGCCGTCGCTATCGTTGTCCAGTTCCGGGCAGCCGTCCCGGTCCTTATAACCATCCAGATCTTCCGGTTCGTTGGGACATTTATCCTGCGTGTCGGGAATGCCGTCGCCGTCGTTATCCAGATCCGGAATCCCGTCTTCGTCCTGGAATCCATCCATGTCCTCTGGCAGGTTGGGCGCCTGATCTTCGATGTCGAAGATGCCATCATTATCGTTGTCGAGGTCGGGGCAACCGTCATGGTCTTCAAAGCCGTCCATATCTTCAGCTTGTTTGGGGCAGAGATCTTCATTGTTGGGAATGCCGTCGCCGTCCGTGTCGCGGTAACCGCCGATGTAGAAGTCAAATCCGAGCCGGACCTCCATCATGCCGTTGTTGATGTCGCCTGTTCCCCCGGCGATATAGCTCGTGCCGATGTTGTCCATTTTTTGATCCAGTATGTGCGTGTAACGAAGACCCAGATCCATTCCGAAGCGTTCAGAGAATAGAACGACGAGTCCGAGCGATCCCACAACTGAGAAATGTGTCTGCAAACCCGTCTCGCTTTGACCCGATGCAGGAATAGGAAACCATTTGTCGTCGCCCGACATGTTTCGCAGATTCCAATGGGTGAGCCCGGCGCCAAATCCTGCATAAGGTGTGACACGGCTCGAGGGGAACATATTGAATCGAAGGTTCGCACTCCAGGGATAGATAAACGTGCGGTACGGCGCACCCGCCAGCGCTTTGAAATGTGAGTCAGGAGCACTGGGGCGCACCCATCCCAAACCTGCTGTGATCTCACCAACGACAGCGTTTGAAAATGCATATTTCAGCGAAATGCCGCTGGCGTAATTGATCATCGACTCATCGGTCGTGCCTCCGACCAATTTAATACCGCTGCCGTAGAAACCGATACCCAGTTGGCCTGAGGTAAATTGTCCGAAAACTGATCCTGCAATGCAAACACAACTCAGTCCGACCAAGGCGATACGATTCCATGCCCGCATAGCTGCCTCCTTATGCTGTTCTATGTCATGCCAATATAAGAATGAGATAAATATAAGTCAAGGATAAAAAAACCCCCCGACAGGTCTTTCTGAATTTCAAATTCCCGTCGGGGGCGCCTTAGGGGGAGTCTTTATGACACATCCGCCTTGTGACGGATGATCATTTTTGTCATTTCAGTTTTAACTATACAAATTGCATGCCAGGATGTCAAGATTGTCATCCTCAACGCACATTGGTTTACAAGTGGAATTCACACACACGTTTTTATCCAATTCTGGATAAAAAAAGAGTGTGACACAAATAATACATCCTATTGATAATGAAAGAGATGGCCTGTTCTTGGTGACACGCTTGTTATTTCGATTCACATGATGATAAACCGTTCAGCCTGTTCAAGTAAAATGGGGATTTCATTTCGTAGCTGT
>CAZDVF010000359.1:0-3211 GCA_964508725.1 uncultured bacterium
GGGGCTTAAAGTAGGCAGGTATCTGCCGTCCAGTTTAGGATCGAGAACCACTGGCTGAGCTAGTGGTTTGAAGATCAATCAAATGTACGCAAGCACCAAATAAGAAGCAAGTGCTTTCAGGATGACTTTTTTCTTGCGATTGATCCCAAAGTTCGCCAAATTGGAGTAAGGGATAAGATCAATGTCTGACATCATAATGGAGTCATTTTGGCAGAATCGTCTTTTCATCGACTGATTGATATCATGGCACGCTTGCGAAGTCCCAATGGCTGTCCTTGGGACCGGGAACAGACGCATGATTCTCTGAAGCCTTATTTGCTTGAGGAAGCCTACGAAGTGCTGGAAACACTTGATCAGCGTGATGACATGGGATTGAAGGAAGAATTGGGCGACTTGCTCCTCCAGATCGTCTTTCACTCCCGTGTCGCCGAAGAGGATGGCCGATTTACGATCAACGATGTGGTTGAGGGCATCAATGAAAAATTGATCCGGCGTCATCCTCACGTGTTTGGGCAGGTGGAGATTGCATCAGCAGAGGAACAGCGCATACACTGGGAACACCTGAAAAAGAAAGAAGGAAAACCGTCTGTTCTTTCAGGTGCCCCTCCCAAAATGCCTGCACTGTTGTACGCAAACCGGATTCAGCAAAAAGCATCCACCGTAGGATTTGACTGGAACAATCGCAGCCAGGTGTGGGATAAAGTGATTGAAGAACTCAAGGAACTTGAGCAAGCCATCGATTCAAAATCGCACGAGGCGATTGAAGATGAGCTGGGGGACCTGCTATTCTCACTGGTTAATCTGTCCCGATTCCTTAAAGTCAATCCAGAAGACGCCTTGCGAAAAGCAATAAAGAAATTCACAATCCGCTTCAAACGGGTTGAGGAAGCCATGGCAACATCTGGTCGGACAATGCAGGACGCTTCGCTCGAAGAGATGGACGCTGTTTGGAACCGGATTAAACATGAAAACGTTTAGTGACTTGACAAAGTCGAGAAAAAACCGTAAACTTTATTTTTTCGGATTGTTAACCAGAATCGTGGCCATATGAGATCTCAATCTGTGAGTTGGACGAGATCTGAAGAAATGTAAGGATCCTACATGACGAAACAATTTCTAACCGGATGCGCCCTGCTTGCTCTCCTGCTGATCGGCGTTGTCTGCTCGAAATTTGAAAAAAATCCTGTGGGCGCGCAGTTTTTTCAGCGCGACAACTGGGGGTCTGAAAACGTTCTGCGTCAGGTTGTCCAGCAAGATACATTTTACAAATCACACACACCCGCCGGAGCGAGTCATGCATTGTTTGTTGGCGAGACGCGGGGAACGCGCAGCATCAGCTTCCTGCAATTCACAAGCTTGCCTGACAGTGGAATCGTGGACAGTGCATTCGTCAAGCTTTATACCAGGGATCACATCGGCGGAATAACTGGCAATTTTCAGGCGACAGTCCATGCCGTAACCCAACCGTGGGATGAGTCAACCCTGACCCGGGACACTTACAACGCAGGCATGATAGGCGACGTTTTGGATACCCTCACCTTCTCCATCGACGACCTTGTTGCCGAAAATGACAGCATGGAAGTCTCCTTCCGGCTTCCTCCTGATTTGGTCCAAAACTGGATGGATTCCACCCGGGCGAACGAAAATCAGGGTCTGGTCATTCAAACAAGCGAACCTGATACGGGATTCATCGTCGAGTTCTTCAGCTACGAAGAGGGCAATGCCACCACCAGACGTCCCAAATTGACTCTTTACGCACACCACGATTCGACAACTGCCATCTATATCAAATACCCATCAGATGACACGTTTATTGCCGATTCGGATATAGAGGGAACACCTAACCATCTTTTCGTGGGAAACGGTTCTGTCCTGCGAACACTGATTCGGTTTCCTGTTGACGTCATTGACAGAGCCGCCACTATTAACCGGGCCCAGCTTACACTCTTCTCCGATACCACTCTCTCTTTCCCTGACAACAGTCAGACCATGGGTATCTCCTCTTGCACAATCGAAAGCGGAGCCTGGCCGTTAACCGAGGTTGGATTCGACACTCTCTACGCATTGAGCAACAGTATCACCGGCGACTCCACCGTGATCAACATCACCATGTTTGTTCAGAAATGGACTTCAGAAAACGGTGAAAACATGGGCATCATCCTCGTGGGTCAAAACGAAATTGATACTTTCACCCGCCGCGCTTTCTACAGCACTGCATCGCCTATCGAAAGCCGCCGGCCAAAAATTGAGATCTTTTACACATTGCCACCCTCAAGCCGCTTGTAGAAGGTCGGATTACGGGAGAACAAAACATGCATCGTTTGTCCATCATACTTATTTTATTACTTTGCATTGCTGCCTTCGCCCCGATCGAGGGTCAAACAATCCTTTCTTCGCGAGGCGTCGGTTCACCGGTGGCGTTCCCCAACGCGCGGGCCATGGGAATGGGCGGCATTTCCGTTGCCGTGACCAATCCCATCTCTTTCTCGCTAACCAATCCTGCCTCAATGCACAAAATCCGATCAACCCGACTTGTTCTACAATACTTTTATGAGCATAATGATTACGAGGCTTCTGAAGGAACAGCGTCTTCATCCTATTCCAATTTTAATGGTTTTCACTTCTTTGTCCCCCTTGGTTCCGGAATCGGCCTTGCCACCGGACTCTCTCCGCTGACACGGACACGATTTGATCTCGCTTATGATGACAGTCTTGCCGGCGAACACTACACCAAATCCATTGAAGGGCGAGGCGGTGTCAATTCTTTTAGTTTGGCCATTTGCATTTCCCTTCGATCCAATCTTTCCATCGGCGTTTCCGGCCAATACCTTTTCGGCCAGCTCAAAGAATCATGGCAGGTTATTTACGATAATCCTTATTTCATTCGATCCAAAGATACCTTTTCCACAAAAAGCAGTGGATTTAATTACAAACTTGGCATCATATATCAGCCATTCACTCCTATTTTATTGGGTGCGATTTGGTCTCCTGAAAAAACACTCGATTACTCAACCCAGGTTGCCTATTTCTTTGAGAACGCCGGCAGTCACGACGGGACAGCGACATTGCCCGAGACCTGGGGAGCAGGAATCACTTTCATCACAAAAAAATTCGGTGAATTGGGATTCGAATTCCAATGCAATAATTGGAGTAAAACAACCTTAAACGGGATTCAGAATCCCGAAACGCACTCCACGCAGCATTTTTCTGT
>CAZDVF010000360.1:0-3207 GCA_964508725.1 uncultured bacterium
CACAGTCCGTAGTTTCTCAAGCGCCCACCGGTGGCACCCTCTGGCTGACACGCATCTTGCCTCTGATGCCCTTCGCGCTACTGATAGCGTTGGGACTGCTGCGCTGGTGGAAACATCACCGAAGCGCTCTCCGACCGCATCAAGGGAATGGCGGTCGAGGCGTTCAAGGCCCTGGATTGCGCCGGCATGGGGCGGGTGGACTTCCTGCTCGAACGGAAAACAGACCGCGTCTTCATCAATGAGATCAACACCATCCCCGGATTTACGCCCATCAGCATGTATCCCAAATTATGGGAAGCCAGTGGCGTGCCCTACTCCGAACTCATCGACCGGTTGATCATGCTTGCGGTTGAACGGCACGCTGACGTGCGCCGGACGCACTTCCACAGGGATACGTCATCCTGAAATCCACCTCACTGTTTTTGGGGATTTGCTTGCTACCCGGTTTGTGCGATCCTTCAAATCCCAGGTCGGACGACTCTGGCACGATCAGAGAGAGAAGAAGATCCTGACAATTTAACCTGGTTTACTAAAGAAACAGGTTGAAGGTGGATTTCCGCTTAAAATTGCGGGAATGACAGGGGGGTGTCTTTCCCGATATTTCTTGTCGGGAATCCAGGAGTGGGGATAAGCATATTAACGCAAGAGTACTTACAGTATAATCCTGTAATTTATGAATGAGCCAGGCTAAGAGGATAACACGTGATTGAACTGAACAATTTGACCCGGTGTTTCGGAGACGTCACGGCCGTGGATGACATTACCCTGTCCATCCCTGCCGGACAGATCTGCGGTTATCTCGGTCCCAACGGCGCCGGCAAGACCACCACGGTCCGGATGCTGACGGGCATGCTGCCTCCCACATCCGGAACCGCAAAAGTGGCTGGTTTTGACATCCTTTCGCAGCGTCTTGATGCCCAGCGGCGCATGGGCGTGGTTCCCGAGTCAGGAGCCTTGTACCAGAGCCTGACGCCCGAGGAGTATCTCCGGTTTGTGGGCCGGCTCTATGGCATGGATGACCCGACCATCCGAACCAAGACCGAGGAGTTCCTCCGCTTTTTCGGAATGGAATCCCAACTCAGGCAGCGGATGACCACCTTCTCCAAAGGCATGAAGCAGAAGGTCGTTATTGCAGCGGCGCTGATTCACAATCCCGGTGTCCTGTTTCTCGACGAACCCCTGAGCGGTCTGGACGCCAATGCGGCGCTCATGCTCAAGGCGTTAATCCGTAGTCTGGCAGACGAGGGGAAGACGGTTTTTTACTGCTCGCATGTGCTTGAAGTGGTCGAAACGCTGTGCGACCGGGTTGTCATTCTCGACAAAGGCCGGATTGTGGCTGACGGATCTGTTTCTGAACTGAAGCAGATGACGCAGCGCACGTCCCTCGAAAGCGTATTCGCAGGTTTGACTTCTGCCGGCGATCTGGGTGAACTGGCGCGGATTTTTTCCAAAACAGTCACGGGGTCCGGTCAGGCGGAGCAGAAATGAGATGCTTATTCACATGGCTTGGCGCAGACTGGGACCAGTTTGTCACACTGCTGGCTGTCAGCATTCGCATTGATATTCGGGATTCCAGCGTTAGCGAAAGAAAGCGGAAGCTCTCGCCCATCGCCCGCAGCGCCATTTTCTACGTCTGGATGGGGACATTCCTTGCAGTGAGCATCGTTGGCAAGACGACCCCGTTTTTGTACGCCATGCTGGTCCTGGCCTACACCATGGTGATGACAGCCTTCACTGTGATTATGGAATTCAGCCGCGTCATCATCAGCCCTGACGACAGCGATGTACTCATGTTTCGCCCTGTCAGTTCCCGAACTTTTTTTCTCGCCCGGCTGGCCAACCTGCTGTTGTACACCGGCCTCATGGGCTCTGCTCTCTGCCTGATTCCCTCCTTCATCGGACTGGGCGTCACAGGCACAGCGTGGCATTTTCCGCTCATTTATTTCCCCATATCCATTCTCGCCTGCTGGATGTCGGCCGCATGTGTGGTGCGCGTCTACACCGTCCTCCTGACAGTATTCAAAACACAGCGGCTCAAGGATATCATCGCTGCGGTCCAAATCGCTGTGACCTTTGTGATTTTCTTCGCCTACCAGCTGATTCCCCGCGCGGCAACCGGAATGATGTCCACCGGCCGTGACCTGGAAAGCGCATGGCTCTATGCTGCGCCGCCGGCCTGGTTTGCCGGAGCTGTTCAGATGTTGTCGGGAAACGGTCGCATCCTGGATCTCCGTTTGATGGTTCTGGCTTTGGGCGGTTTGATCCTCCTGGCGCTGGTGGCGTTCCGTCGCATCTCTCTGGATTACGCCGCTCTGATTGCCGGACCGGAAGAGATCCAATCCACAGACCATAAAGGAATCAGATCAACCCGCACGCATAGCTGGTCCTTCTGGAGATGGCTTGAGCGTCTTGTTCCGTCTGGTCAGGCACGGGCCGGATTTGGCCTGACCTGCGATCTGCTGCGTCGTGACCGGAACGTGAAGATGGGCGTGTATCCTGTATTCGGTATTCCTTTTGCTGTCATGCTGCTGGCCGTTCTTGAGGGAGAGGTTGTTGACCCCTTCCAAACGGATGCGCTGGCCAGTCTTGGTTCCTTTTCCACCATGGGTGTTTTTTTTATCTTTTTTATGATTTTCTTTCTCTTGATGAGTGTGCTTTACGCTGCTGACTGGCAGGCCGGTTGGGTCTTCAAAGCGGCTCCCATCCCTTCGGCCGGCCGTCTCTGGATGGGTGTCAAACTGGCGGTTTTAGTCCGTTTGATGCTACCGTTCTTTGTCCTGCTTGGGCTGTTTTTTTCCACACAAATGCCATTCGGTCACGCAGTCCAACATGCGGTCACCTTATTCCATCTGGGACTTGTTGCGTTTTCTGCTGTGTCCCTTTTTGTTCGGGATTTTCCTTTTTCACGTAAACGTGAGCGGGGTGAACGCAGCCAGCGACTGGGATTCCTCTTATTTGTTATGCCTTTTGTGGGGGCCTTGCTGTTTGTGCAAGTTATGGCATACCAGAGTCTGATGGCGTGGTGGTTTACGCAAGGTGTTCTGCTGATTTGTGTCATTCTGATCGAGGGGTTGTCCCAACTCCGCTTGAACCGTATTTTAAAAGATCAAGCTGTTTAGGTTGCGTTTTAGGCGTAAATAATTGATCTTCAAACCACTATCTCAGCTAGTGGTTCTCGATCCTAAACTGGACGGCAGATACCTGCCT
>CAZDVF010000361.1:0-3205 GCA_964508725.1 uncultured bacterium
GTGCTGGGCATTCAGCCATTTGATCAGCCTGATGTTGAGGCGGCGAAGGTTCAGGCGCGGAAGATGGTAGCGGCGTATCGGGAGACTGGCAGACTTCCGTATAATTTGCCGGCGTCAATCGAGAAATGTTCCGTCGATGCGTTTCTGTCCCATGCGCAAGAGGGGGATTACATCGCTGTCCAGGCGTATGTTGCCCCGACGTCCCGAACAGAGGCGGCCTTGCAATCGCTTCGCTGGAAGCTCGGAAGTTGCACGGGTCTGACCGTGACTGTGGGATTCGGTCCCCGCTATCTCCA
Source organism: uncultured bacterium (assembly GCA_964508725.1). Classification (GTDB taxonomy): domain Bacteria; phylum Zhuqueibacterota; class QNDG01; order QNDG01; family DSAB01; genus CAZDVF01. The sequence continues at coordinate 297 of CAZDVF010000361.1, forward strand.
TTCCACGGGACAGCTTCACAAGGGCGATGCCGGGCGTGGACTCTTTATCCAGTTAACCAGTGATCCGATTCAGGATATTCCCATTCCCGACGCTGCGGGACAGGCGGATTCATCCATCAATTTTGGCGTGCTTAAGACGGCACAGGCGTTGGGTGACTGGCAGGCGCTGACAGACGCCGGACGGCGCGTGATTCGCTTTCATCTGGGAAGGGATGTGGCTAGTGGCATGGACGAATTAACACGATATGTTGAATCCAAGAAGTAAATCATCTAAGCCAAGATAATGATCATGTGCATATTGGAATATTTTCCAATTTCAGTACGAACATTTCCGAAAAACAAACAAAGCCCCCGTTTGATGGCGGGGGCTTTGCGGTGTGCTGTGAGATTGTCCGTGTCGGCGGATTACATCAATCCACGATTCTTGAGAAGGGATTCGATCTTGGGTTCGCGGCCCCGGAATCGCTTGTAGAGCGTCATGGGATCTTCAGTGCCGCCCTTTTCCAGAATATTTTTCCTGAACGAAAGTGCGGTTTTTTGATCAAACAAGCCGGTTTCTTTGAATGCTTCAAAGGCGTCGGCGTCAAGCACCTCGGCCCAGATATAACTGTAGTAACCCGATGAATATCCTCCAGAGAAGATATGTTGAAAGTAGGGACTGCGATACCGCGAGATGATTTCGGGAATCAACCCAGTCCGGTCGAAAGATTTCTTTTCGAAAGCCAGAGCATCCTGTTCCTCAGGTTCTGTCAACGTGTGCCAGTCCATGTCCAGGAACGACGCGGCCAGGTATTCCACCGTGGCGAAGCCTTGATTGAAATGGCCGGAGTTGATCAGCTTGTCGATGAGCTCCTGCGGGATGATCTCGCCGGTCTCGTAATGTTTGGCGTACAGTTTCAGGAAGTCGGGATGGGTGGCCCAATTTTCCATCACCTGGGATGGAAGCTCAACAAAGTCACGGGGGACCGATGTGCCAGACAGGCTGTTGTACGTGCAGTTGGAGAGCAGGCCGTGCAGGGCGTGTCCGAACTCGTGGAAGAGAGTGGACACTTCGTCGTAACTGAGCAGGGCCGGCTTTTCTCCGACGGGTTTGGAGAAATTCAGCACGTTACAGATGACGGGGGTCACGTCTTCACCCCTGGCCCGTGACTGCTTGCGGAATGAGTTCATCCACGCACCGCCGCGTTTGCTTGGTCGGGGGAAGTAGTCGGTGTAGAGAATGCCCACATGCGATCCGTCCGCCTCTTTGACTTCAAAAACCTTGACATCGGGATGGTAGATCGGGATGTCGTTGCGTTCTTCGAATGTCAGACCGTAAAGTTTGTTCGCCACCATGAAAGCGCCCTTGCGGACGTTTTCCAGTTGAAAATAGGGGCGAATCATTTCTTCGTCCAGGTCGTACCGGGCTTTCTTGATTTTCTCTGCATAGTACCACCAGTCCCATGATGCTAGCTTGAATCCGCCGTCTTCTGCATCGATCATGGTCTGCATGTCACGGGCTTCTTTTTTGGCTATTCTCAGGGCGGGCTTCCAAAGCTGGTCCAGCAGCTTGTAAACGTTTTTTGGCTCTTTTGCCATATTGCGTTCGAGAACGAAATGGGCGTGGGTGTTGTATCCCATCAGCTTGGCCTTCTTGACACGCAGCGCTGCGATTTTTGACAGAATAGCTTTGTTATCGTATTCATTGTTGTTGTCACCACGATTGATGTAGGCCATGTAGATTTTCTCGCGCAGGTCGCGCCGTTCTGAATATTGCAGAAAGGGTATCCAGCTGGGTTTGTCCAGAGTGAAGACCCATTTGCCTTCGTGTCCACGGCTGCTGGCTGCTTCTGCAGCGGCGGCGATGACGTTGTCCGGCAAACCGACAAGATCGGCCTTGTCTTCGATAATCATCTCGAATGTATTATTTTCTTTCAAGAGATTGTCGCCGAACTGGAGCGTGAGGAGTGATAGTTCTTTGTTGATTTTGCGGAGCGCGGCCTTTTGCTCATCGTTCAGGTTGGCACCGCCGCGGACGAAGTCTTTGTAATATTCATCCAGTAATTTTTGTTGTTCTGTCGTCAGGTTGAGCTGATCCTTCTGGTCGTAGACTGTCTTGATCCGCTGAAACAGTTTTTCGTTGAGAAGGATGTCGTCCCTCTGTTTTGACAAGAGAGGCGCCACTTCTTTGGCGATGGCCTGGAGTTCGTCGTTGGTGTTGGACGAGAGCAGATTGTAAAACACATTATCCACTTTGTCCAATAAAGCGCCGCTGTTCTCCAGCGTCTCGATGGTGTTGGCGAAAGTGGGTGATTCGGTGTTGCTGGTGATGGCTTCTATTTCCGCCTGTTGCTGACTGATGCCTTCTTCGAAGGCCGGCATATAGTGGGCTTCTTTGATGTTGTCGAAGGGCGGCGTACCGAAGGGCGTATTCCATTCAACATAGAAGGGATTTTCGCCCTGCTTGCCGCAAGCGACGAGTAGCAAACCGAGAATCAGGATGATGGCCGTGTGTTTCATTGCATCTTCTCCTCTTGTTTCAATTTGTGCGATGATGTCCTGCCATTTTCCATATGTAACAAGAAAAATGATGAAATGCAAAACATTTTTGTAAACAAAACAATCAAGTCTTCGTCTTAATATGCTACGATATACTTGCTCGCATATTGATTCCTGCATGAAGGTTAAGGAGGTGCCATGCGTTTATTGCGGCTTTTTTCCATTGTGTTGCCGGCAGTCCTGTTTTTACACTGTCAGTCTTCCTCTTCGAAGTTTGTCCATGCGGATTTTAAAGATCGGGCCATCTCACATGGCCGCCTCTTGATTGCGCCGGTTTTAGACATGTCCGTGTCCATCTCGCAGGAGAATGCCAATGAGCTTCAGATCACACTGACTGATCAGGTGCATGCCGACCTCTTTGCCAAACGACT
>CAZDVF010000362.1:0-3196 GCA_964508725.1 uncultured bacterium
CCCGAATAGACCCAAACTGGAACAGACTGCTTGGTCAAAGCATCTCGTCGGCCGAGGCTCTTGGATCTCATATTGATATTGATATTCATGCGGTGGATCCTGTTGTTCAGCGCTACCCCATGCAGCTCAATCCGTACGTCCTCGACCTGATGAAAACGCACGGCGAGCCCATCGCCCGCCAGTTCGTTCCTGATCCGCGTGAACTGGAAGACGATAGCGGAATGGACGATCCCTTAGCCGAGGAGGCGCACAGCCCGACGCCATCGATTGTGCACCGCTACCTGGATCGTGCGCTTTTTCTGGTTTCATCCACATGTGCCACGACCTGCCGTTTCTGCACGCGCAAGCGGATGATCGGCCTCCAACATCCGCCCACTGATGATGAAATCAACGACGGCATCCGTTACATCCGCCAGACTCCGGCGATCAGCGATGTGCTGATCTCTGGTGGTGATCCGCTGATTTTGTCCGACTCCCGAATCGAAGAGATCCTCCGCCAGGTGCGTGAGATCCCCCACGTTGAGATCATCCGCGTGGGCACGCGGACGCCATCCATACTGCCGCAGCGCATCACTCCGGCGCTTGTCAGAATTCTTCAGAAAGTCCACCCCCTGTATCTCATGGTTCATTTCAACCATTCGGCCGAATTGACGTCTGAATCCGAGAAAGCTTGTACGTTGTTGGCTCATGCTGGCATCCCCCTGGAAAACCAGACCGTACTGCTCAGGGGCATCAATGATGATCCAAATGTGATGGCCGACCTGTTGAAGGGACTGCTCCGCATGCGCGTGCGACCTTACTACCTGCATCACATGGACCTGGTCCGCGGCACGGGACATTTCCGTACGTCCATTGATGCGGGTGTCCGGATCATGGAGGCGTTGCGGGGCCGGGTGTCTGGATTGGCGATCCCGACTTACGTGGTGGATTTGCCCGGCGGAGCCGGAAAAATTCCGCTGACGCCGGATTACTGTGTCCGGCGGGCGGCAGGCGACGGCTACTTGTTCCGCAACGGGCGGGGTCAGACCGTCCATTTTCCCGAAGTTGAGGATGCGAAAGGATGACAGGGTTTCGTTGAGGTTGAGACTGTGCAACGATCCGAGATTGCTTCGTCTCCCGCAGGGTATAGATTCCTCGCAGAGACAGGTCCTGCAGGATGAGACTGCGTCGTCGCTCCGCTCCTCGCAGAGACAAGAATTGAAGATCGGTGTCGGATCTTGGTGGAAACCGATTCTGTTTGTTGCGACCTGGTCCAGATCTTTCTCCCGCAGTTGCGGGATCGAGATGACAGATAGAAAGGGATGCGCCTGTCTGTCTCCTTTGTGATGACAGAGTCGTGACTCTGAGGGATCAGAACATCACTTGATTGATCTTCAAACCACTGGCTCTGCTAGTGGTTCTCGATCCTAAACTGGTCAGCACTGACGTGCCTACTTTGAATCCACCGCTACGCGGTGAATTCAAAGCCACCCGCTTTGCGGGTGGTCGTTTACTTTTCGTATCCGTATGTTGCAGAGATCCAGGAATCCGGGATTGGGTGGATTCCGGCTTAAAACAGTACCGGAATGACAGGGATAATCAGATTTGAGAAGGGGATTGATGTCTGGCAATCCAATTCTGGAAGGCTGAACCGAAGAAAATTTCAAGATTCCCAAAAAGTGAACAGAATTCAGGAGGTGATCCGATGAAAGCTTTTCGCGCAAGAGGCTTCAGAGGCGTGACAATGGCTGTGCTGGCCGGCATTCTGCTGATGACGAGCGCAGTCCTGTTTGCCCAGAAATCCGGTTCCACTCCGGCGGAAGACCGGCTGACCGGATACGAGATCCACAAACGCATGGCCGAAACGTCCCTCTTCCGCAATCTGGCGTGGCAGTTCGCCGGGCCCACCAACATCAGCGGCCGCATGACCGACGTGGCTGTGGTTACGCCCAGGGGACAATCGTACACCATTTACGTAGCTGGCGCGTCGGGAGGTGTGTGGAAAACGGTCAACGAGGGGACCACGTGGGAGCCGGTTTTTGAGAACGCGGCTTCCACGTCCATCGGAGACATTGCCATTGATCCTTCCAACCAGGACGTGATCTGGGTCGGGACAGGCGAGGCCAACATCTTCCGCAGTTCGCAGGCCGGAATCGGCGTGTACAAATCCACTGACGCGGGCGAAACTTGGACACACATGGGCCTGACCGGCACCTACACCATCCCGCGGATCATCGTCCACCCCACCGATTCGGACATCGTTTACGTGGCTTCGTCGGGTCACGAGTGGACGGACAATCCAGAGCGCGGACTCTACAAAACCACAGACGGCGGAAAGACGTGGGAGAAGGTTTTCTTCGTGGACGAGCGGACCGGTGTCATCGACCTGGTCATGGACCCGCGGGACCCCGATGTTCTCTACGCGGCCACGTGGCAGCGCATCCGCAAGAAATGGAACGACCCCCGCAACGAACCGGACTACACCGGAAGTGGCATCCACAAGACCACAGACGGCGGCAGGACCTGGCGGGCGATCAACGCCGGTCTGCCAGAACCGCGGTTCCGTGGACGCATCGGCATCGACCTGTGTCAGACGCACCCCGACATCGTCTACGCCTTCATCGATAATTATGAGATTGCTCACGAAGCGCCGGAGGGCGAGACAGACGCGTACGGCCGACCCAAGGGCGGCGTGATTCGCGGGGCCACGGTGTTCCGGTCTGACAACGCCGGGACCGAATGGCGGCGGGTGAGCTGTCACAACGACACCATGGAGAGCCTGTCGGGAACCTACGGCTGGGTCTTCGGCCAGATACGGGTTGATCCGGTCAATCCCGACAAGATCTACGTGATGGGCATCGAGCTGCACATGTCCGAGGACGGGGGCAAGACCTTCTGTACTCTCGATGGCATGCACGTGGACCACCACGGGTTGTGGATCGATCCCGACAACACAAACTACTTGGTCAATGCCCATGACGGTGGCGCGTCCATCTCGTACGACGGAGGAAAGAACTGGCGCAATTTTACGGACAACGTTCCACTTGTTCAATTTTTTAACGTCAATGTGGATCTGGGCGACCCGTTCCGCGTGTACGGTTCAGTCCAGGATCATGGCAGCTTCAGCGGCGAGATCGACCTGTCGGGCGGACGCCAGCAGGTTTCTGCCGTGGCATTCGAAAGCGCGCCGGGATGGGAGGGCAGTCATCACGCCATC
>CAZDVF010000363.1:0-3194 GCA_964508725.1 uncultured bacterium
GTGGGTCCGCGATGCTGGATCTCCTTACGGTTGATTCCCACTCAGAAGAGGAAAGTGCATGCCTGAACTGCCTGAATCGGTCGTCATAGCCCGGCAGATGGATCGTCTGCTCAGAACCAAAATAGTGGCGTCTGTTGCCATCAGCCAATCCAAATGTCTCAACCGGGATGAGGCTGATTACTATCGCTTGCTGCCCGGGCAACTCATTGACAGAGTCGTACATCTGGGCAAGTGGATCGTCATCGGATTTGAAAGTGGAGATCGGTTGCTCATCAGCCTGGGTATGGGGGGAGAGATTCTTCAGCTTGCCCCTGGCGCAGCACTGCCGGACAAGAGCCGCATGCATGTCCGTTTTAATGACGAGACAGGTTTTTACATCACCTTCTGGTGGTTTGGCTATGTTCACCTGGCGTTGAAAGGTGAGGCCCATGCCATGACTGATGCATTGGGTCCCGATCCGCTAACCCTTTCTGTTGGTCAGTTTCGTGATCTCCTGTCGGGACGGCGTGGTGGCGTGAAGACTTTTCTGCTCAACCAGAAGCGGATTTGCGGGATTGGCAACTTTTACATACAGGAGATTCTCTTTCGCGCCAGGTTGCATCCTTTGCGTTCCATACCATCGCTGTCACAAGCGGAGATTGCCGAACTTTACCGGGCCATCCGCGATGTGCTTCAGCAATCCATCGATTTGGGCTCGAGTTCATACGAACTCGATTTTCTCGGAGAAAAAGGTCAATTTGACTTGCAAAAACTGTCCATCGCATATCAGGAGAATGCTGTATGTCCCGTTTGCGGCGCCCGAGCCGAGAAGATCCAGACAGGATCCACATCTCAATTTATCTGCCCTTTTTGCCAGCCCTTAAATCCCTGAATGATGGGTAATCCATCCGAAATGAAACAGACCAACCTTTTTAGTGTGTCCAGAGTCTAATCCTATGAAACGCATTCAGAACATCTTCAGCCTTTCTCTTTAAGAAGGATTTTTTTTCAAAGCAAGGAGGAGACAATGCACATGCATCGAAGAAGTGGATTAGTGGTCATTCTCTGCTGTGTCGCCCTGGTGGCTACAGGATGGTGCGGCGAGAAAGTGAAAGGGGATGTGAAAAAGACTTTTAATGTTGGAGCGGGCGGCCTGCTTACTCTTGATTCGGACATCGGCTCCATCGAAGTGCAAACACATCAGGCCAACACTGTGATTATTGAGGTTCGGTTTGAGCCTCGCCGGGGAGGTGGTGACCGGCTCGAAAGACTGCTCGAAGATTTTGACATCGATTTTAGTCAAAGCGGGAATAATGTGACAATTATTGCCGAGTTCAGACGCGACAACTGGAACTTTTGGGATTCCGTGGGCAAGTACGTCCGGGTGAGTTATGAAGTCATTGTTCCAGCCAGGTATAACGTTGATCTCAAGACTGCCGGGGGCAGCATCAGCGTAGACGATCTGGAAGGCGAAGTGATCAGTAAAACTTCCGGAGGTGGCCTGTCATTCGGCAACATCAAGGGTCCGGTCAAAGGGAAGACCTCTGGTGGCAGCATTACTTTGGATGGCTGCGACGGCGATGCAAATGTCAGAACATCCGGTGGAGGCATCCACATCGGCCGTGTGTTAGGAACGGTTGAAGCCCATACATCAGGCGGCAGCATCGATGTCGAAGAGGTCATGGGCGCTATCGATGCCGAGACATCCGGTGGATCAGTCAGCGCTACCATCACCAAGCAGCCACAGCACGATTGCCGGTTAACCACGTCTGGCGGCAGCGTGACAGTCTATCTTGCCAGAGATATTAAAGTCAATCTTGACGCCAGGACCAGCGGCGGAAGTGTCAGGACCGATTTTCCTGTCACAGTTAAAGGCGAGTTAAGCAAACGTGCGCTCAAGGCCAAAATCAACGGCGGAGGCCCTGAATTGTTCCTGCGCACCTCCGGGGGAGGTATTCGGGTCAAAGAGAAATAGCCGATCCATTTTATTTTCAAAGTAAAGCCTGTCCGTCATCAAAGGGCAGGCTTTACTTTATCAGATCAATCAGCAAAATGTTCATTTTATCCTTGCGTAAAAAATGAAGTTTCCGTATGTTTGTTTCGGGCATGTGAATCCCCACAATAGACACCTTTTGCCGGAAGTTGGCCCGACCCATGCATGTCAAGAAAACCTGGCTCTTTTTATTTCTGAAAATCTTCATCGCCGCTGCTGCGTTGTTTTTTCTCTTCAGCAAGATCCGGATCGACGACATTCGGGGAGCGTTTGAAAATCCACAAAATCCATGGTGGATTCTTGCTGCACTGTTATTGCTTTTGCCCAACCTGTTGTTGCAATGGATTCGCTGGCATTTTCTGCTTCGTGAGATTCAGCCCGATGTCAGATTTTCCGAATCGGCAAGTTCTCTTTTTGGTGGTATGGTTGTTGGACTCATCACTCCCGGACGGATCGGTGAACTGGGGCGTTCACTATTCCTGAAACGGATTGATCGACTTCATGCTCTGGGTATGGTGTTTCTGGATAAACTCTACGCCTTTTTCGTTATTCTCGTGTCCGGATTGTGGGGCCTGGTTTTTATGCTTCTGCACACCTTCGATTCAACCCGTTTCATCGTATGGCCTCTCATGGCTGCCGCCATACTTCTGACAGTGGTCGTTATCAGTGTGGCTTGTCATCCCCAATGGATTCGCGGCCTACTCTACCACATATCGCTGATTTTTCCCATTCGCGATAATCTCAAACGCTTTATCCATTTTATGGATGGATTCACGCCAAGACGCGCACGCCAGTTTCTTTCGCTGACAATGGGATATTACTCCGTCTATCTTGTGCAATTTTGCTTTTTTGCATGGGCATTTGCAAAGGCACCGTTGCCGCATGTTCTATCCGCCACGTCTGCTACGTTGTTTGCCAAGTCGTTACTGCCTATTTCGTTGGGTGATTTGGGCATCCGCGAGGGTGCGGCCGTCTATTTTTTCTTAAAATTTCAAGTCAGTAAAGTCGCTGCGTTCAACAGTTCGATTCTGCTCTTCGCAACAAATGTGCTGATTCCTTCGGTGTTGGGGCTCTTGTTTTTACACCGAATCGGCTGGAAGGATGGAAATCATTGACAGGATTAGTCTGATTGATCTTCAAACCACTGGCTCAGATAGTGGTTCTCGATCCTAAACTGGACGGCAGATACCTGCCTACTTTAAGCCCCCAGGCTCCGCCGGGA
>CAZDVF010000364.1:0-3185 GCA_964508725.1 uncultured bacterium
GCTTGAGATTCAGTGCACGGTGTGGGCATACAAACAGTACGACGCGCTGCGCAATCTGTTTTTCCGCCGGTTCCGCGTGATCAACAAGGGGGGCGCAGAGATCGCCGATGCTGGCACCAGAGGCGCATTCTGGATGGACAGCATGTATGTGTGCCAGTGGGTGGATCCCGATGTGGGGGCCATGGGTGACGATCTGATCGGCTGCGACACATTGTTGAACCTGGGTTATGTCTATAACGCATTTGCCATTGACGCCCGGTTCCGTGATTTTGGCTTGCCGCCGCCGTCAGTTGGGTACGACCTGCTTCAGGGGCCAGTAGTGCTGTCTCCGGGTGATGTCGCAAGAATCAACATGAAGGACAAGTTAGATTTTAGGAATCTTGGCATGACGTCGTTTGCCTACTTTTCCGCTGGCAGTCCCTATGCGGATCCGGCCCCATATACGTACAGAACACTCGACCTGCGCTGGTGGAAGATGCTGCGCGGATATGCGCCTAAAGACGGCCCGGACGTGCGGTTCGCTTTTCCGCCTGGCGTGGAACCGGGTCCTTATCCGCTGGCAGGTGATCCGGTTCTGGGCACGGGTCACATCGACGGGCAGGGGGAAGACTGGTCGTTTGTTCCTGGTGACCGCCGGTTTCTTGTGAATTCTGGGCCGTTTCATTTCGCACCTGGTGATACGCAAGAGGTGGTCGTCACCGGTATTTGCGGTCTGGGATCTGATCACCTCTCGAGTATTTCAGTGATGAAGTATCATGACCGGTTCGCTCAGTCGGTGTATGATCTTGACTTTCATGTGTGCAAGCCGCCCGAAGCGCCCAGTGTGAAAGCGACCGAACTGGATGAAAAGATCATTCTGGAATGGGGCAGCGACCTGGATCGGGTCACTGCGACCGAAGGGCACACGGAATTGAACAATGCCATGATCTTTGAAGGGTATAATGTGTATCAGTTTCCAAGCTCAGCGGGCAAGCCTTCACTTCGCGATGCGACGCGCATCGCCACGTTTGACGTGATCAACGAACAGGCCGTTATTCTCGACCAGCAGCTCGATCCTGATGGGGGAATGTATTTGGACCGGCCCGTCCAGTTCGGCAGCAACAGCGGCATCCGGCGCACGTTTGTGTTCGACCGCGACTACATAAAGGATATCGACAAGCTCAACAATGGCACGGAATACTACCTGGCGGTCACGGCCTACAGCGCCGCCGCAGATCCCGATTTTTTGCCGCGCACGCTGGAATCATCTCCACGCATTTTGACTGTCATCCCTCAGACGCCCTTCGGCGTGGAATACGATGCGGTGCTGGGCGATACGCTTGCGTTCTCGCATCCTTCCGGCGGCAGCGACGGCGGCGTGTATCCCGTGGTCGTTGACCAGGCAGCGCTGACCGGAGACACCTACGAAGTGACCTTTGCAGAAGATGACATCGACGCGACGACATGGTTTCTGAAAAACGTGACCACCGGAACCACGCTGCTCTCCAAAATGACCAACCAGAGCGGCGATGCGGAGTATCCCTTTATCGATGGATTTCAGCCGCGTGTCACAGGTCCGCCAAACGAGTTTAAGTCGTTTCAGCTGGTAGCGTATGGGTCGGAAATTTTGGACCCGCCTCAACAAGCCGCAGCGCCCTGGGCCGGATTTCCGGTGCCGGCGGGGGTTGATCCCGACGGGTATCCCGTATCCAATTTCAACAAATGGTTCTTCCACACAGCAGACGACGGTACGCGCGGATCGTATGAGGCGTTCAAGACGCGCGTGATGCGCAACGATAACTGGAGCCGGGCCATTCCCTATGACTGGGAGATGCGGTTCACAGACACGGGCAGCCTGGCGTATAATGCGTTCGACGCCAACCAGGTCGTCCGCGTGCCGTTCGAGCTTTGGTGCATCGGCGTCAACACCCCGGACGATGCCAGCGACGACTATCAATTGATTCCTGCTTTGCTGGACGAGGATGGCAACGGGGAATACAACCTCAGCTCGTGGGGAGAGAACGATCATACAGTCTCAGGCGGAACCAATGATCCGTACACAGATTGGGTCTACTGGCTGAATCCTGCTGATCTGACACCCGGCACATCGGGATACGACGCCTACACAGCAGCCATGGACATGACCACTATGACGTTGCCCGAAGCAGGTGAGGTTGCAACTGTGGGAGAAGAGGTCATGGCCCGCACTGTGCTCGTGCTATGGAACGGCGGGGAAGCGCCGCCCTTCACTGCAGATCTGCCGGAGACCGGAACCGTGTTCAGGCTTCTCACGACCAAGCCCAACACGCCGGAGGATGTGTTCACTTTTACCACGCCCGCTCCGGAAACCAATCTGACCCTACAGAGAGCAAGCGCTGAGCGGGTCGGCGTGTTCCCCAATCCGTACTACGCCGAGAACCCTCTCGAGACAAACAAATTCGCCCGGTTTGTGACGTTCAACAACATGCCGCCGAGAGCCACGATTCGCATTTTCAACCTGGGCGGGCATCTTGTGCGCACTCTGGAGAAAAACGACGACTCCCAGTTCCTGCGCTGGGATCTGTTGAACCATTACAAGTATTACGTGGCCAGCGGCATGTACCTGGCCTACATCGACATGCCGGACCTGGGCATGCAGAAGATTTTGAAGCTGGCCATTATTCAGGAGATGGAGATGCTGGATGTGTTCTGAGGGGGAGTTAAGATTTTGGAAATGAAGTGTTGCTTGTGCAGGGATGTTGTCATCTTTGATTTGGAGAATGGTTCAGTTTGTTTAATGCCACTTTTTTTGAAAAAAGTGGCGCAAAAAACTTCCGGCGGCGAAAAATCGCCTGAAATGCGCACGCGGTCACTGAAGGAAGTGAAACTCGTCCCGACACGTCGGGACTCGGACAGCACTTCCTTCCCCGCCTGCCTGGGGCAGACGGCCGTTCCCTTGTTTGCATTTCCGGGCGGCGATTTTTCACATGCCGGTTTGCCAAACACCCTCACCCGCAAAATGCTGCTGGTGGAGTAGAGAGAGTATAAAAAAGCCCTTGCCATTTTCATTCCTAAAAAGTATGTTTGTGTGTGGTTCGGATTTTTATCGGTGAATCGAACAAGACGGAGGACCTGCAATGAAGTCATTCATCACACGCATCATCCTGCCATGCATGTTGCTGTTGACTGTTATTTCTTTTATGAGTCGTAATCGTCGTCAGGCAACG
>CAZDVF010000365.1:0-3122 GCA_964508725.1 uncultured bacterium
TATCTTCAGGGCGTGGATGTGCCCTGGGATGAGGTGTCGGACGAACAGAAGGCCAAGGGGTACAGCGCCTTCCGCCGCTACGCCTGCAAGATGGCCACGGGTACGGGCAAGACCATGGTCATGGCCATGCTGGCGGCCTGGTCCATCCTGAACAAAACAGCATCCAGAGGCGCAGCCGCCTATTCGGACACGGTCTTTGTCGTGTGCCCCAACATCACCATCCGGAATCGATTGGGGGAACTGGATCCCAACGAGGGCGAGGCCAGCATCTACCGCGTCCGCGATCTGGTGCCCGCCCATCTGATGACACAGCTTCGCCAGGGGCGGGTGATCATCACCAACTGGCATGTGTTAGAGCCGCAGACCACGCAGACCGGCAACGTCAGCGCCAGGGTGAACCGGGCGGGCGTTCCGGTGCGCGTCAAAGAAACAATCAAGATCGGCCCCAAGACCACGACGGCCCGGGGATCGCGTTATTTGACCCTGGCCGATTTTGAGAAACAATGCAATGCGGGTCTGCTCACGGTTCATGAGGAGAAAACGGACAAGCAGGGGCATTTGAAAAGCGTGACCGTGGAGTCCGTCAAATACATCGAGAGCGACACGGCTCTGGTCAACCGGGTGTTGGACAGAAAAGTGGGCGGCAAGCAGAACATCCTCGTGTTCAACGATGAGGCCCATCATGCCTACCGTATCCGACGATTTGATGCCGATGAGGATGAACAGGAGCGTTACGGGGGAGATAAGTCAGATATTGATGTATTCTACAAAGAAGCCACGGTCTGGGTGGATGGACTGGACCGCATCCACAAAGTCCGCGGCATCAACTTCTGCGTGGATCTTTCGGCCACGCCCTATTATCTGGGCCGCGTCGGCCAGGAGACCAACCGGACCTTCCCCTGGGTGGTCAGCGATTTTGGGTTGACCGATGCCATCGAATCAGGCCTGACGAAAATTCCGCAGTTGGCCGTGCGGGATACGACGGGTAAAGAAATAGCAGGATATTTTAATGTCTGGCGATGGGTTCTTGAGCAATTATCCCCTTCCGAGCGAGGCGGACGGCGAAGCAATCCCAAACCGGAAGCCATTCTCAAATACGCGTACACGCCAATAGCCATGTTGGGCGCTATCTGGGATGAACTCAGGAGAGAGTGGGATCAATCCAAGGATGATCCCAGGCCGCCTGTCTTCATTCTGGTCTGCAAAAACACAAAAATCGCCAAAGTGGTCTACGAATGGCTGGCAGAGGACAAGGCGCCCATGGGCATTCCGCCGGCAAGAATTAAAGGATTCAAGAACTCGGCCAGCCGGTTGAACACGATCCGCGTCGATTCAAAAGTCGTGGCTGAAACCGATTCGGATCAATCCAAAGCCGATGAAAACCGCTGGATGCGCCTGACACTGGACACAGTTGGTAAAACCGATTGGCCGCGGGACAGGCAGGGGAAGCCTATCTATCCCGATGATTTTGAAGAGCTGGCGAAGAAGCTGGGAAAATCCAGACATCCGCCCGGCCGGGACATCCGCTGCATCGTCAGCGTGGGCATGCTGACCGAGGGGTGGGACTGCAACACGGTAACGCACATCGTCGGCCTGCGCCCGTTTATGTCCCAGTTGCTCTGCGAGCAGGTTGTGGGCCGCGGCTTGCGGCGCACCAATTATGAAGTTCAAGAAAATGGGATGTTGACCGAAGAAGTGGCCAAGGTCTTCGGCGTGCCGTTTGAGATCATTCCATTCAAAGCCAGTCCAACCCGTCAAATGGTCCTCAAACCGCAGCGGTGTCATGTGTATGCTGTTCCAGAAAAGGCGATGTATGAAATCCATTTTCCCCGCGTCGAAGGATACCATCAGGCGATTCGAAATCGGGTGACAGCGGATTTAGAGAATGTCGGGCGTTTGGTACTCGATCCTTCGAATATCCCCCCAGAAGTTCAGATGAAGGCGGGTTTGATAGCCAATCAAGGGCGTCCTTCCTTGTTTGGACCGGGCAAATTGGAGGATGTCACGCTGAATCCTTACCGTTCGGGTCGCCGTTTCCAGGAATTGGTGTTTGAACTGGCCCGCGATTTAACACGGATGTATGTTGAGAAGGAAGAATGCGATGCCCCGCCCCATGTGCTTTTTCCCCAGATCGCAGCTCTCGCTCGAGAATATTTAGAAACCAAAGTGAAACCGGTTCCGCCGACGTCCATCCTGGATGTGTTCTGCTCACCATACTACGGGTGGGTCATCGAACGTTTGGTCGAGGCGATTCGCCCGGACACCAGCGAGGGCGAGACACCCGAATTACCGCGATACGAAATCAATCGACCGCCGGGCAGCACCGCTCAAGTTGATTTCTGGACGAGTAAAGACGTGCGTGAAGTGATACACTCCCATCTGAATTATGTGGTGGCAGATACGAGGCGGTGGGAGCAATCCGCGGCTTATATCATCGATACCCATGAAGCCGTCGATGCATTTGTCAAGAATGCGAACCTGGGATTTTCCATTCCTTATTTCCATAATGGTCAGAATCATGATTATATCCCGGATTTTATCATCCGGTTAAAAGGCGATCTTCCGATTCATCTGATTTTAGAGACGAAGGGGTATGACAAGCTGGAAGAAATCAAAACACAGGCGGCCCAACGGTGGGTGTCAGCCGTGAATGCAGATGGCAAGCATGGTCATTGGATTTATGCCGTAGCACATGGAGATGAAGCAGTGAGAAATGTGTTGGATGAGTACCAGGAACTTGGGAGTTAATAATTGTCCTGAAGATGTCGGTTTCGAATTTGAGATGCTATCTCCGGTGGGTATATTGACACCCCTCTACCTCGACACAGTCGAGGATCTCCCCTCAAGGGGAGATGAAAACAAGCCGGTCTTCAAGTCCTCCCTTGAGGGAGGATTTAGGTGGGTGTTATCCATGATCGGGATTGCGTTACTCAGAATCGGCTCCAGCGCCGCATCGATACTACAGATAAACAGATCGACCGGCTGGTGAATGCATTGTACGGTTTGACCGAGGAGGAGATCAAGATTGTTGAGGGTGTGTGACACCCCTCTACCTCGACACAGTCGAGGATCTCCCCTCAAGGGGAGATGAAAACAAGCCGGTCTTCAAGTCCTCCCTTGAG
>CAZDVF010000366.1:0-3118 GCA_964508725.1 uncultured bacterium
CCGGTGTCGGGTTTTGCCGTAGAACAACGCGCCCGCAGGCACATCCACGCCCAGCATCTCCTCGAGGCAAATGGCCTGTGCGCACAGCTGAATCCGGTCCACATCGGCCTTTTTGGGCCTGCCGCGCTTGTACTCCACCGGAAAAGGAACCCACTTTTCTCCGGTTGCGGCACTGCTTCGATGAAATTCCACCACGTCGGCCTTACCAATCAGGCCCAGGCGGAGGGACCGCAGGGGCATGCCGTACTCGACCCGGATACCCCTTCTGGAGATTTGATCCGGATTGTGCGCCCGCTCATGCAAGATCCTCCCCTCCGCGGTGTAAAGGTTTTCAGCCCACGCCTGCTCAATGTGGATCAGGGCGCACTGGCGCTCGCAAAACGCCAGATGCTGCAAACCCGACAGCGGCAAGAGATCATCTTCCGTATAGTTCATGGCCTGGGTCTCCGGCCCCGCGTCTGCATCCGGGCCTTGTAGAGTCTCTCGGTAAACCCGCCCTCTCGGCCTTCATGGACGGGTGATAATACTGACCCCCGATGGAAGCCCCTCCCTGTCGACGGCAAAGCTATAATCATCGAAACTGCGAGGAGATTTGTTTGTATCCTTTCGAGTTACCTTGACACGTTTGAAGAGTTCGTGGGCGGGCGCGTTGCCAAGTTCCGAGTCGTGCCTGAAGATGACCAGCTTCTGTGTGGACATCAAACCCCGCGCGGCCGACCGGTCGTGTTCAAACATATTGCAGAGGGAATCCCAGAAGAGATTGAGATCATCTTCATTGAAGCCGGTCTGGTTGGCAAGATAGGCCGATACAAATCCATGCGCAACATAGACGCCATAGGGGATGGTGTTTTTGCGGCCCATAGTGCGGTTATCGCCCTGCTGCTTCTCCGCCTCTGCTTCAGTGGCGACCGCCATGCGGGTAATTGAATGTTCAAGTGTGACAACCGGGTCCACTGAACGGCCGAAGGTCATTTGGACGGGACCGCGAACCTGCCCGCAATTGATTCCCAGGGACATAACCGCTCCAAAAGTCCTGACGTCGTAAAACTTCTTGCACATCCATTGGCGGGCCTCCCCGACTTTGTCTCCCCCTTTTCTCTTTTTATCATTTCCCTTCAGGAGGTTGCCGGCGCCAATGGCGTTGTATGCCTCTTCGTGTGCTCTGATAAGGACCGCTTTCTCTTTTATGTAAATATCAAAATCCTGTTGTCCCTTTTTAGTGAGTTGGACATAGTTGCGGACTTTCCGCTTAAGACACACATCTGTGACAAGGCCATGACCGGTTTCCGGATCAATCCTGGGCAAATTGCCCGCATCAGGATCTCCGTTGGGGTTACCGTCCCGGACATCAAAAATCAATGTGAAATCATAACGGTTCCGAATCATTTCGCTCATTTTCCTTCCTCCTTGTCGGTCAATTCGTTATCATTCATTTTCTTCGTATAAAAGGCCTGCATCTGATGATAATAACCGATGGCGAAACGGCCCTGATCCTCAAGAATCAAATGAGTTGGAAAGCCTGGGGATGCATCGATGCCATCCATAATGCCCCCGATGAGTCTCTCAAAAAATATCCGGCGTCCCGGGTTTTCCAACTTGCTCAGATGGTGGTTTTTCAGCCGCATGAGATTGCCGAATACCGCAACCGGTGTGCCGGATGCCGATGCGTAGAACTTATCGCGGATAGTGGCATTGATGCCGGGATTGGCTTCCTGCTGGATCTTTTCAAGGACCGCGAACAGTCGTCCAAGCCTGTAGCCGATGTTGGCGTTGTGTTTATCGAGACTCATTGTCAATTCCTCCTGTACGTTTGGGTTCTTGAAGCGTGTCGAGCGATTGATGCAGGCCTTGACCAGGGCAGCGCGAGCATGAGTCACCGTATGTTCCGCATGAAGGCGCCGGATGACCGCTTGCAAAAGCGTTTGAGGATAGGGAAGCCCCTGCAGAATGGCTCGTATTGTATCGCCCGCCAGGTTGGGCGGGATGTTTTCTGCTTTTCCCTGAACCGCGGTTGAAGCCAGAATCTGAAAAAGAGAAAGGAAATCCTTTTCTTTAGGCCCGTGGATAATCCTCATGTCTTCAAAATGCCTACGGATCTTTTCTGACATCCCTGCCACCGTGTCCACGATCCAGAAACGGACGGCAATACGGGACGCGTTGGGGGAAAGGCCCAGGACATAAAACCGGTTACTCACTTTCTCTTCGGCTGAGAATGCGCCAGTATCGACAGACTTGAAAAGGCCTTCAACAGCCTGAGCGCCCCGATCCGGGTCGTCTTTTGGCGGTTCCCCAAAGAAATCGGCGAACCGCTGCTCGAACGCCGTAGCCTTTTCGGCCCAAAATATGGTCGATGCATCTCCCACCTGCATGCGCTGCCGAGAGCCTTTTGACAGCAGGTGGTTCAGCGCTGTTGTGTAGGCGAATGCCGCTGCCTTGCCAACCGGAGCGTTAACGCCTTGATTTTTGTTGAAAGACCTGAATGCATCCAGATTGAAAGAGACAATATTCGCTCCCGAAGATTTCGCACCGTACACGCCTTTTATTGAAGGGTGCAAGCGCTCGATAATATCGTCCCCGCCAGTGACCAGACACACGCCATGCTCGCCATCTATCCCTTTCGCTGAAGCCGTCGCCAATCCGGCCCTAATAGCTGGCCGCTCCAAGATGACGTTTTGGTCTCCAGCCAACCGAAATGTCAAATTCCCACCTTCCTTTAAGAGAGTCTGCCAGCAGTCTCCCAACCCTTGAAGGAGCTGTTCCTTGTGATCTTTCACCAAGAATGATCTGACAGCCTTGAAGCCTTCATCCTCAACTTCTCCGATATCGTCAAGCCTCTCTTTGAATGCTTCATGCTGCTTGCTCACGCGTTCGGGTTTTCCTTTCAGAGGAACACCCAGCACATATTCCGGATTGTCCCAGAAAAGATTCGCTGCAATGCCACTGGTCTTTTTGACTGCCTGAGGCACCAAAAACCGCTTGGCCCGGCGATTCCTGCCTTCGCCCTCATAGGTGTCTTCAATACTGATCGGCGTTCCATCCGTTGCTAAAACAATAATGAAAGGGATCTCCTTCCACTCGAATCCGGGTGGTGCCATTCCCGACTCCGAGTCCTCTGCCT
>CAZDVF010000367.1:0-3097 GCA_964508725.1 uncultured bacterium
CGTGGACCGGATTGTCCGGCTTGCCTATATCAGCTTTGCTTGGCGCACTCATTTTTTCCTCTTATCTTTCTTTGAGATTCGCCTTCCATCTGGATGCGGTAAGCACTATGGATGGATCGATCCAGGATGGCATCGGCCAGGGTGGGTTCTTTCATCCTGGCATGCCATTTTGTAATGGGGATTTGGGATACCAAAATCGTGGAACTGCGCTGGTATCGGTCATCACACACTTCAAGGAGATCACGGGATTGCGATGGTTTCAATACATCCCGAAGCCAATCGTCCAATATCAACAGATCGAACCGGGCAAGTTTATCCAGGAATTTGCTGTAAGTGCCATCGGCATGTGTCATTTCGATATCGCAAATCAACCGGGATGTTCGGACATACAGGGTTGAAAATCCTTTCCGGCACGATTCCCATCCCAGAGCCTGGGCCAGGTAGCTTTTTCCCACACCGGTAGCTCCTGTTATGATGACATTGAAATGATTCCGAATCCAATTACATTGAGCGAGTTCCATAATTTGCTGCCGGTTCAGTCCCCTGGCTCTTGAAACCTTCAGATCTTCAATGGTTGCCTGCATTCTAAATTGGGCCTTTTTAATCCGGCGCTGCAGGGCGCGTTGGGCTCTGAGATTGATCTCATGATCCACTAGCAGACTGAATCGTTCTTCAAAGGACAATTCACTGTAATGGGTGTTTGTCATCTGTTCCTTCAGCTCTTCACGCATTCCCGGCAATCGCAAGGCAGTGAGTTTTTCAAACAACGGTTCCATTAACATAATGGGCTCTCCTAACTGTAATAATTTTCGCCACGAATATTTTCATGTTTCACCGGTTGATATGATATCTCGCCTTCGTCCTGACAGGGAACCTGATCCAATCCGGATTGAAGGATATTCAATACGTTCTTATAGGAATCCAATCCATATAGAAGCGCGCGTTTACACGCTGCTTCTATCCGGTCTGATTCATATTTACTGCTCAGACGCATCAAACCGAGACATGACCGGGATTGTTGCTGGGCATGACGTTTTGTTGACTGCATTCGACGAATCATCTGATAAGTGTATTCTCCGGTCTGTTTTCCCCATTCCTGGAAACTCTCCGGTGTCCATTCCAGCATCTTACGGTGACCTGGCGGCATGTGGAACTGATTCGTTATGTATTTATTCTCGCGAAAATCCCGCACATGGCTTCCCACTCGTTTGCTCTTGTAAAATATCTCGATCATCTTGTCTGTGGCTCGGACATCTACACGGGAACCAATCAATTCATACGGTGCACTGTAGAAGTTCTTGTCAAATTTCACATGATAACTATTTGACAGCAGTTTCCCCAGGTCCCATTGACAGTATTCAAACGGTCTTTCCGGAAGCCGTTTCAGGTATGCTTTTTCCCGGGATTCATACAGTTCCCGCCGGCTCTTACCCAGATGACGCATAGGCCGGTTATTCAAGTCTTCAAGAAGCTCCAGAATGGCTTTGTTTAACTCCTGTAGACTGAAAAATTGCCGC
Organism: uncultured bacterium; assembly: GCA_964508725.1. GTDB lineage: Bacteria > Zhuqueibacterota > QNDG01 > QNDG01 > DSAB01 > CAZDVF01. Next base: position 1,518 of record CAZDVF010000367.1, read on the forward strand.
TTCCTCAATCGGGCCAGTATCCACCGCTCAACAATTTGCACACCCACTTCCACCTTGGCCTTATCCCGGGGCTTCATCACACGGGCAGGAATGACCGCAACACCGTAATGGTCCGACCAGTCCTGGTAAGTCGGATTCAGATCCGGTTCGTATCGGCAGGGTGATTTCACGCCGGTCTTGGTATTATCAGGGACTGCTATTTCAGTTACACCCCCAAAATACTCAAATGCACGGATATGGCCATTAATCCAGTTGCGTAACTTCTGGTCTCTATGGGCTTCGCAATAGGTAAAGTTGCTGGCACCCAACACAACCAGGAATATCTGGGCTTCCCAGGTTATCCCTGTCTCACGATCCATGACCGGAACCGTCTTGCCCGCATAATCAATGAAACTCTTTTCACCCCATTTGTAACGCTGATGCATCACGGCACTCAGCTTCCGCTTCCATAACCCATACAACTCGCAAAACCGGCTGTATCGGACACCATCGGGATTCGATTCAAGATACTCCTCGCATAACAGCTGCAAGGTCACCCCTTTCTTTCTCAATTCAAGATGAATCTCTGACCAGTCCGGATAATGGCCGGAACATGAAGAAGGGATTGATCTCTTGGCAAATAATCGATTCTCCAATTCTGCATCATCCCACTCTCCTGGAATTGGCCAGCTCACTCCTGCAGCTTTGGCCTTGTCTAAATAATCTTGCACAGTGCTGTGAGAGATATTCAGGGAACGGCCAATCTGGCGATTTTTTAACCTTGTCGTTATGACAACCGAAAATTGACCCCCCATGATACTCGAAAATTGACCCCCTTTTGGTAAAAATATATATTCCTCTTTTTCTTTCTTTTCTCTCAGGGAAGGCGTCGTCGGGATTGTGGAAATGTTCATAACTCCACCGGAGTTATGAAAGGATTGTGAGTAAACTCGAAGAGTTTTCCACATTCCGCCATTTCCATGATCTCTTATTTTCACCCGGCTGGTTCTTCCTTCCTTTTCTGCTTTAAACTTTCTTTGAGTCGATAGCTGTTCCAAAGACAGCTGATGATTTCGGCTTTATGGGTTAAACGATCCAGAATCGCACCGGTCAAACTGGCATCACCAAAGACATGGATCCATTCACCAAAACCCAGATTGGATGTTATGATCACAGACTTCAGTTCATTGCGACTGGTCAAAACCTGGAATAGAAGATTCGCTCCGTCGGTCGAAAAAGGCACGTAACCAAGTTCATCAATGATCAGTAATCCATAACGTTCATACTGTTTCAATTTGCGCTGAAGCTCTTTCTCTGACTTGGCCTCAATCAATTCGTTGACCAAACCGCAGGCAGACACAAAACGGGTGCGAATCCCGCGACGGCAGGCTTCAATACCCAAAGCAGTAGCCAGGTGCGTTTTGCCAGTACCGCTTTTACCGATGAGAATGACATTGCGATGGTCGGCAATATACTGGCATTCAGACAGCTCTCGAATCAGCATGGGGTTTAAATCTGAAGCAAATTCAAAGTCGAAGTTATCCAGTGTTTTCATCAGTGGAAACCGAGCTTCCTTTAACCGACGTTTCAAGCTGTTTTCA
>CAZDVF010000368.1:0-3094 GCA_964508725.1 uncultured bacterium
GATGAAAACAAGCCGGTTTTCAAGTCCTCCCTTGAGGGAGGATTGAGGTGGGTGTCTTGAAGGAAGCCTAATGCCAAGAAGAAAAATCATGCCATACAATTCCAATCTCAAAGCACCTGCTCGAGAACTTCGCAAGAATATGACCGATGCCGAACGTAGACTATGGTCCAAAATTCGGATGAAACAGGTGAAAGGATATCAGTTCTTACGTCAGAGACCCATCGGTCCATACATTGTCGATTTCTTCTGCCCGGAAGCCAAACTTGTCATCGAAGTCGACGGCGGGCAACATTTTACAGTAGAAGGTAAAGAATCGGATCAGAGTCGAGATTCGTATTTGCAGAGTTTGGGATTACAGGTTCTACGCTTAAATAATCATGATGTGCTGACGAACATCGAAGGTGTGATCACTCATCTCATGACTGCGTTGTCCTGATCATCTTACCGATTACCCATCCACGTTAATACATCACAATCCCAATGACCAGAAACAGAATTGCCGCTGCGGTTCCTGCGGTGAGGGCGTAGGGCAGTTGGGTGTTGACGTGGTCGATGTGGTCCGAGGCCGACGCCATGGACGAAACCAAAGTCGTGTCCGAGATGGGTGAACAGTGGTCACCGAACACACCGCCCGATACAATGGCAGCCACAACAGGCAAGATGTTGAGACCCAGATGCTGGGCCACAGGCAGACCGATGGGCACCATGATCCCCCAGGTGCCCCACGATGTGCCGGTCGAGAATGCAATGAATCCGGTGGTGACAAATAGAATCGCCGGCAAGACTTTTGGCGAAATGGTGTTTTGGGCAACGCCCGCTACATACGTTCCGGTTCCCAGGTCGCGGCAAAGCTGGCCGATGGCGAAGGCAAACATCATCAGGATGGCAATGGGGATCAATCCGCCGATGCCCTTGAAAACAAGCTGAATAAACTCGTGCAGATTCATGATGCCTTCAATTCGGTACTTGATCCCCCCAACAATGATGGCTGTGAGGACGGCCCACAAGACTGAGGTTGAGCCCGATCCTTGCGTGAGTTTCCCGCCGCCAGTGATGAGCATGGCCAAAACCATCATGCCGATCATCGCAGCGACAGGCACAATCATGTTGGATGCCCTGTAAGGGACCCCGGCTTTCGGATCGATGCTGATGACGTCTGTCGAAATCAGAGGCGTTGCGCCGTCCCGTATCACTTTGCCTTCATCGTGCGCCCGTTTCTCCGCTTTTTTCATGCCCAGAAAATCTTTCTGGCTGATAACAATAAAGAGCACAAGAGTGATCGCAAGGATCGGGTATACGTTCAATGGCAAGGCCCTGAGATAGACGTGAAAGGGTTGATCGACACCCTGGTTGCTCAGCAATCCGGCCATGTATGCGCCCCAGGCGTTGATGGGAATCATGGCGCAGACCGGCGCCGAGATGGAATCACAGAGATAGGCCAGTTTCTCACGTGAGATTTTCAGTTTGTCGAAAATAGGACGAAAGACGGTCCCTGTGACCAACACGTTGATGCTCGACTCAATGGGCATGGATGCGCCTATGAGAATCGCCAATAGCTGGGCGCGGCGTCGTGTTTGGATCAGTTTGCGCCTGGATACAAAATCGATGAATCCTTGCATGCCGCCGCTGCGTTGTGTCAGGGCGATGACTGCGCCAATGCAAGCAGAAAACAGAATCACCCGTGTGTTGCCGGGATCCTGAAAAACACGAATGCACAGATCAACCGTATCCGCCAATCCTCTGAGCGCATTCCCATTGGCAAGGATGGTGGTTCCGGACCACAGCCCTATGACCAGAGCCACGTAAACCTGCCGGAAAATCAGGGCGATGGCGATAGCGATCAGTGGTGGCAGTATGGAAAGCCAGGGATGCAGACCCAGATCAAACATGGTAATTCCTCATGTTATTCAAAACCACAAGGGAAACAGAGATTTCAGAAATAGACAGAGAACAGTTTTGGATTTGAGTATTCTCAGTGGTCTCATTGTTTTGAAATGTCTGCTCAATCGATGAACAGCTCCGGATGCATGTAAAGGGCGGGGGATCCCCCTGTGTGAAGGAACAGGATCCTTGCGTCCCGATAGAAATATCCTTTTTGAATCAAATCCAGCAAGCCTGCCATGGCCTTGCCAGTATAGATGGGGTCTAGCAGGATACCTTCTTCTGCGGCCAGCAGTTTGACGGCGTTGATCATCTCCGGTGTGGGTATGGTGTAGCCCGGCCCTACATATCCGTCGAAACAGGTGATGCGCGATGGAGCAACGCGGCAGTCCAGCTCAAGTTCAGAGATGGATTGTTGGATCAGGTCGGTCAGGACGGGCACTTGTTCTTCGTTTTGCCGTGCCACATTCATGCCCAGAACGTGTGTGTCCGATTGCATCATTTCGAAACCGATAACCAGTCCGGCCAGGGTGCCGCCACTGCCGAGGGGGCAGATCACATGGTCGAAATGAATGTCCAGGTCTTGCGATTGGGTGATGATTTCCTCGGCGCACGACATGTAGCCCAGCGTGCCCACAGGATAGGACGCGCCCATGGTGACGATGTAGGGTGTCTTTCTCTGTTTTTCAAGATCTCGACCCACCTGGCGCATGGCTTCTTCGAAATCGTCCTCTTTGGAGATGACGGTGTACCCTTTAACCTGCAGCAGATGGAAGAGCAAATTGTTCCCACCCGCATTCTTATTGTAAGTTTGGAACTCCTCTTCGATGAGCACCAGATGGCAGTCGAGTTTCTCTCTGGCGGCCGCAGACGCTGTCAGGCGGCAGTGGTTGGACTGAAGTCCGCCGCAGGTGATGAGAGCATCCGCGCCTTTGGCCAGGGCGTCGCCGACAACGAATTCCAGCTTGCGCGTCTTGTTTCCTCCGCCGGTCAGGCCCAACTGGTCATCCCGCTTGATGTAGATGTCCGGTCCGCCCAAACGCGCTGTAAGTTTGTCTAACTTCTCAATAGGTGTTGGTTGGCTGTAATAATGCCTGCGCGGGAAGCGGGATAAATCGATCATCGACTATTCCTTTCTTGTCATATTTCCAAACCAGATGAATCTGCCAGCGAGCGCATTCCCCGTGGCTTGCCGCGGGGTTAGCGAGCGAAT
>CAZDVF010000369.1:0-3081 GCA_964508725.1 uncultured bacterium
CAATATTTCCGTTGCTATCACCGAGACATTCTGGGATGCCCTCAAGGCGAAAAAAGAATACCCGCTCATCAATCCCCATTCCGGAGAAGAAACCGGCACTCTCATGGCTGAGGAAGTCTTTGACAAGATCGTCCAGCACGCCTGGGAAAACGGCGATCCCGGCGTGATTTTCATCGACCGACTGAACAGCGACAATCCGACGCCCCATTTGGGAGAGATCGAATCAACCAATCCGTGCGGTGAACAGCCGCTGCTTCCATTTGAGTCCTGTAATCTGGGCTCCATCAATTTATCGAAAATGGTCAAGCGCACTGACAATCATGTTGAAATCGATTACGACCGCCTGCTTCAAACGGTACGAACGGCTGTTCATTTTCTTGACAACGTAATCGAGGTGAATAAATATCCGCTGCCTCAGATCGACAAAATGACCAAAACAACGCGAAAGATCGGCCTGGGCGTCATGGGCTTTGCCGACCTGCTGTTCCAGCTTGACATCCCCTATAACTCCGATGAAGCGTTGGAAACAGCGCATCAGGTCATGACCTTTATCAACCACGAAGCCAAAGTCAAATCGCAGGAACTGGCCCTCAAACGGGGAGAATTCCCGGGATATGCAGACAGTGTTTACGCCCAACGCGGTGAAGCGCTCATCCGAAACGCCACACGCACAACCATTGCGCCCACCGGATCCATTAGTATCATCGCCGGGTGTTCCAGCGGTATTGAACCTCTTTTCGCACTCTCGTTCACGCGCAACGTGCTCGACAACGACAGCCTGCCGGAAGTGCATCCGATCTTCTGCCAGCGCCTGATGGACAACGATCTCTACTCGGCTGAACTGATCAAGAAAATCGCCGCTAAAGGCTGCCTGGACGGCGTTGATGAAATCCCCGACACCATACGCAAGGTCTTCGTGACATCGCATGACATCTCACCGGAGTGGCACATTCGCATGCAGGCGGCTTTTCAGCAAGAAACGGACAACGCGGTCTCAAAAACGGTCAATTTCCCCAACACCGCCACAGTCGAAGATGTCGCCACTGTCTATCAACTGGCCCACGATCTGGGATGCAAAGGTGTCACCATTTACCGCGACGGCAGCCGCGACGTCCAGGTGCTGAACAAGGGCGTCGGACAAAAATCAGGCAAAACAGTGACCACCTTCCCTGAACGGCCGCGTGTTCTGCACGGCTTCACCACCAGGCTCAACACAGGCCAGGGATCACTTTACGTAACGATCAACACAGATCCAGAAAACAGCCCTGTTGAAGTCTTTTCAAATATCGGTAAAAGCGGCGGCGACACAGCGGCACTGGCTGAGGCCATCGGCCGGCTCATTTCCATCGCATTGCAGAAGGGCGTAAAAGTCGAAGAAATCAGCCACACCCTCATCGGCATCACCGGATCACGACCCGTATGGAATGACGGAGTCCTCATCAAGTCCGTCCCAGACGGGATTGGTCAGATCCTTCTTAACGAATTTGGATTGAAGTCCCAAAATGAGAAATCAGCATCAAAGAAAGCCATCCAACTGTCTAATCACCAGCAAGATAACAATGTTCTCTCCGGCCCCGAATGTCCCGAATGCGGCAGCACTATGGAATTAGAAGGTGGATGCAGCGTCTGTCACTGCTGCGGTTTTTCCCACTGCGGATGAAACAGTTGATTGATCTTCAAACCACTGGCTCTGCCAGCGGTTCTCGATCCTAAACTGGTCAGCACTGACGTGCCTACTTTGAATCCACCGCTCGCGGTGAATTCAAAGCCACCCGCTTTGCGGGTGGTCGTTTACTTATGAATTCTGTACAAAAAGAGACCGCAAGGTTTCTTTTTGTATTTAACCAGTTTTTACTTGACAATCGGCCGATTTTGTGGCATCTTAAGATGGTAAAGAAAAGGATTCGTAATCGTGAAACCGTTAAAAACGCCCCGAATCACCATGCAGGATCGCAAGCTGGGTGACGAATGGATCGGCTGGAAAGGTGATCTGGGAACGACTGAAATCAGCGCCAGGACGGGAAAACGCACATTCATGGGTATCCTCCTGGCAACAATTCTATTGACAGGTCTGACGGGATGGCTCTTCTGGTACCTGATTACACCCCGCCTTGAGCAATTTCATGACGCGCTCCCCATAATCATCGGACTGACAATGCTAGCGTTCTGGATTATCCTCACGCTCTGGTTTCTTCTCATGGTCCTCTCTGTTTTGACGGGAAAAGATTTTCTAATCTGTTTTGGCAAGAAAGAATTCTCCATTACATTTCTCGTCCCCCTGGTTCTCCGCTTCGGACCCCATCTTGGGATTTCCAAAGACAGGCTTGGACACTCTTTCGTTAAAGTGAGCAACGTGCTCATTCGAACCCGTGCCCGGAAAGTTAAACCTGAAAACCTGCTTATCCTCCTGCCTCGATGCCTGCAAAAACAGATCATCGATCGGATCACAACCTTCGCAAAAGAGTTTCAGATTCCCGTCTATACGGTTTCCGGCGGAACCAAAGCGCGGGAGATTGTCACGAAACTGCGCCCCGCAGCCATCATCGGCGTGGCGTGCGAACGGGACCTTTTGAGCGGCATTCAGGAAATTCTCAACAAAATACCCGTGATCGGAATTCCCAACCTGCGGCCCGAAGGCCCTTGCAAGAATACAGTGATTGATTGGGGGGATTTTGAACGAGCGGTGCAGACCTTCCTCGGATCGATGTCCACTTCAACTCCGTAGGCGCTGACGCGCACGAAAACCGAAACTGGCCTCCGACAAACCAATTGTCTTTTCGCCAACCTGTTTCTTTCGAACATCGTATTGAACAATATCCACTTGACCTGAACGGATGGAACTTGCTTTCGTGCATCGTTTCCCAAAGACTCTTTCAGTGCTTTAAGCCGGTATTCCTGACGTACAGATCCACGGTAAACGCACTCCGGAGTATGCAACACTTGACAGCATGTGCACGATGATCGATTTTGGGAATGGAAAAAATGCGTGCGCTCATTCTCAGAGGAAGCAGACTACACCTAAGTCTGATTTCGTAAAACCACGGCGATCCTGCGGTCGATAGCCACCGCAGCGATGCCGAT
>CAZDVF010000370.1:0-3059 GCA_964508725.1 uncultured bacterium
CGGATGAGGCAACCGATCCTGAGCAACTGGTTCCTCTCTATTTGAAACGATTTCAGGGAGTGGCGTGATGGAATCGATGGTATTCCGCCCAATGGGGCATGAAGACCTTGATCAGGTTTTATCCATTGAAACAGCCTGTTTCGCTATGCCCTGGAGCCGAGTCAGTTTCGAAAACGAACTTTCAAAAACGTATGGTATTCCCTGTGTCGCTGTCAGAGACAAGACTGTGATCGGCTATTTGATCGCTTGGATGGTGGCTGACGAGATTCATATCGCCAACATCGCCGTACACCCTGATCACCGGCGATGGGGGGTCGGCCGTCATCTTGTTCAGATGTTGATTGACAGGGCTCGCGGATTTAAATGGATCAGCCTGGAAGTTCGGCGTTCAAACCGGGTTGCCAGGGATCTTTACAAAGAGCTGGGATTTTTAGAGACGGGCGTCCGGAAACAGTATTATGCAGTTGAGGGAGAAGACGCCATCCTCATGACCAAACAACTCGATCAACATGATGCGGTTTTACAGCAAGGATAGAACGAAGTGAATGTAACAACTTGAGGATCACATGGCGTGGTTTAGACGTGAAAAACCGGGTTTGACCCCGCAAAAAAAGAAGGATATGCCCAACGGATTATGGATCAAGTGCGAAGGGTGCGGTGAGATTATCTACGTCAAACAACTGGCACAAAACTCGTATGTCTGTCTGAAGTGCGACTTTCATTTTCGTATTCGCAGCAGCGATTACATTCAGTTGTTGCTGGATCCAGACAGCTTTCAGGAGACAGACAGCGACCTGGAGTCCACCGATTTTCTCCATTTCAAGGACACCAAGCGCTATGTTGAACGGATCAAAACTACCATCAAGAAGACAGGATTAAAAGACGCGGTGCGTATCGGGTACGGCACTATTTCCGATATTCCGGTCGTGTTCGGCGTCATGGATTTCTCGTTTATCGGCGGCAGCATGGGTTCTGTTGTGGGCGAGAAGGTGGCCCGCGCTGTGGATCATGCGCAGGAGAAGCGCTGTCCCCTCATTATTGTCTCAGCATCGGGCGGCGCGCGAATGCAGGAATCCATCCTCTCACTCATGCAGATGGCCAAAACGGCATCGCGGCTTGCCCGGTTTTCAGACAATGGCGGACTTTTCCTTTCCATTTTGACAAATCCAACCACGGCCGGTGTCATGGCCAGCTTTGCCATGCTGGGTGATATCCACATTGCCGAGCCGGGCGCCCTTATCGGTTTTGCCGGTCCCCGGGTTATCAAGCAGACGATCGGCGAAGACCTGCCCGAGGGATTTCAGCGCGCCCAGTTCCAGAAAGAACATGGTTTTGTCGATCTGGTGGTCAACCGGAAAGAGATGAAAGAGACGCTTCGGAAGATCCTGACCTTTTTTGTCGACGTAAAGGTGGGAACCGGTGCATGAGCGGCCTTCCATTCTCGTAACCAATGACGACGGGATTGACGCGCCGGGTATTCTGGCGCTGGCCCGGTCTCTCAGCACAATTGGTGAAGTCACTGTCGTGGCGCCGTCTGTGGAGCGGAGCGCCGTGGGGCACGCCATCACCTTATCAGATCCCCTCAGGGTGTCGCCTTTCCGATACGATGGTGTGTTGGACGGATACGCTGTCAGCGGGACACCCGCCGACTGCGTCAAGATCGCCTGCTGGGCCCTGCTCGACCGCAAGCCGGACCTGGTGGCTTCGGGTATCAACCTGGGCATCAACACAGGCATCAACACCATTTACTCCGGCACTGTTTCGGCAGCCACTGAAGGCGCGATTCTGGAGATTCCGTCGTTCGCCATCTCTTTGACGACGTATCAAGATCCTGATTTTTCGTTTGCGGCTGCGTTTGCTGCCCGGCTCGCACCTGTGCTTCTCGAAAAGAGGCTTCCCCCTGGTGTCTGTCTCAATGTGAATGTGCCGGCGGTGCCCGAATCTGAGATCCTGGGTGTGTCGATTACGCAGCAGGGTAAGGCGCTCTTCGAGGAAGAGTTTGACCGGCGAACCGATCCCCATGGCCGGATTTACTATTGGCTGACAGGTCAGAAGATTGACAAAGAAACAGACATCAGCGTGGATGATGGCGCCATTCAGGCCAACGTGATTTCCATCACGCCTGTTCATTACGATTTAACCTGTTACGACTGTCTTGAATCACTTAAAAAGTGGAAGCTTTAGTTCTCAACAAAATCCTCGCAATCATCAGGCGCTGCAAGATCAGGGGAGAGGTTTATTCCAGAAAAATGTAAAGGTGGATGGCAATGGAAGTGATCATCACGCCGAATGATGATGAGGTGAGCCAAATCTCTGCGAAGGGATATTGCTGGATCCGGGACAACAAGCGCTTCGTTGAAAAGCGTATCGGACGCTGAGTGTCCGTGCTTCCGATCGATGAAAAGGGACCTGAAATGAAGACGCTTGACGAACTCATTGGCAATCAAATCGACACGTCGGCTTTTCTCGCATCCATCCGATCACTCAAGGAGAGGAAAGGGAAGAGCCGCCTGTTCGGGGATGCAGTCCGTTCCCTGACAGAGGACGAGATTCGCACGCTTCAAATGCAGGGTAATCGCGCAAACGACTGGAGTGCGATTTGGGTCGCTCCTTCATTTTCAGCAGACCATATTCTAAACAACCGGTTTATCGGCGCTTGCGTCCTCGGTGCGATGGACGGCTCGCTTTCTGCAATCGATGCGTCAGTCTCACTTCCGTCCGGCATCTACAACAGTACAGTCATCGATACTGAAATCGGGAATCGTTGTTTTGTGTCGGACGTGCGAACGCTTTCCAACATCATCGTCCAGGATCGGGTTGTATTGTTTGAGACGAAAGCAATTACTGCCTCCAGTGATTGCTTTTTCGGGAACGGACGGGATATTTCGGTTGGTGTCAAAACAGGCGGAAGAGAGGTTCTTGCGTATGCCGAGATGACGCTCCCTGTCGCTGAGGCAGTCGCTACCCGGCGGGATGATCGTGATTTACTTGAGGCGTATCAAAAGTTTGTCGCAGAATACGTCAATGCGTGCCGCGCCCCGTTTGGTGTTATCGAGAGC
>CAZDVF010000371.1:0-3055 GCA_964508725.1 uncultured bacterium
GCATTTCCGGAATCAAGCCGCCGCGCAGGGTGGAACTGGTGCCGTACACCCGTGGACGCGTGGAGTTGATGGAGAAGGAAACGGGCAATCCTTTTATACCCGGACGCCTTTCAGACGCCGGTTTCGGTCTTGACGCCAAGATCGGCGTGACCAGCGACCTGACGCTCGACTTGACGGTGAATCCTGATTTTGGACAGGTCGAAGCCGATCCTTCTGTCGTTAATCTCACGGCGTTTGAAACATTCTACAAAGAGAAACGGCCCTTTTTCATCGAGGGCAATAACATCCTCGATTACAGCCTCATGCTCGGTGACGGCGATTTTTCAAACGATAACCTCTTTTACTCGCGACGCATCGGTCGGCAGGCCAGTCACGATCCTGACACGGATGATGGTGAGCATGTCAGGATGCCCGAGAATTCATCCATTATCAGCGCTGCAAAACTGACAGGCAAGACGAAGAGCGGTATCTCCGTCGGATTCATGGACGCGGTGACTGCCAGGGAGTCGGCGGAAATCGACCTTTCGGGCAGCCGCCGTTTCGAGTCGGTGGAGCCGCTGACAAATTATTTTCTCGGACGGGTGCAGAAGGATTTTAATCAAGGCAATACCATCATCGGCGGCATTGTGACCAATACACACAGGGACATTCGTGACACCAATCTGGAATTTCTCCACAAGAACGCCACCACAGGCGGCGTGGATTTCCTGCACCAGTGGCATGACAAAATCTATTCGGTGTCGCTGACCACGGCCTTCAGTCATGTTCGCGGTACTGAAGAGGCCATCACGCGGACTCAGCGCGCCTCGGCGCGTTATTTCCAGCGCCCCGACGCCGACTACGTGGCCCTTGATTCGTCCCGCACCAGTTTAACGGGACACAGTGGAACCCTCGTTTTTAACCGATCCGGGGAGGGGCATTTCCAATTTGCATTAGGGGGGACGTGGCGCTCGCCCGGACTGGAACTCAATGACATGGGGTACCTGCACCGCGGTGACGTGGCCCTCGAATTTGTCTGGGCCCAGTACCGTATCTGGGAGCCATTTTCCATTTTCCGCAGTTTTTCCATCAACTTTAACCAGTGGGCCGGCTGGAATTTCGGCGGGCAGCCTATTTTCGACGGCGGCAACATCAACTGGAATGTCCAGTTCAAGAATTATTGGGGAGCCGGCGGCGGCATCGGTTTCAACGGGCGGTCGCTTTCGGCCAGCGCTCTGCGGGGCGGCCCGTCACTGCTGTTTCCTTCCCGATGGAACAGCTGGCTCAATATACGGACAGACAGTAAAAAAGCCTTCCAGTTTTCTGTCAACGGTTCGTACAACCGGACAGAAGATGGGTACAGCCGGTCTTACTCCATCAATCCGGCAATTCGGTGGCGGCCCAGCAATGCCGTATCCCTGTTTATCCATCCGTTTTACAGTGTTAATCACAACGACTTGCAGTATGTGGATACTGTGGATGACACCGAGACAGACAGGTACATTTTCGGGCGCATCGATCAAAAAACCCTGGGCTGGATCTTCCGTCTCGATTACAGCATTACGCCGTCTCTGACCATCCAGTTTTACGGGCAGCCGTTCATCTCCGCAGGGAATTATTCCCGTCTGAAGCGGATCACATCCCCCAGAGCGGACACATACGCAGACCGGTTCCATGCTTTTTCTGGTGATGAGATTGCCTACGATGCGGACGAGAATACATACCAGGTTAAGGAGACAGGCGCTGGCGCTGCTGAGTATACAGTTGACAATCCTGATTTTAATTTCCGGCAGTTTCGGTCGAATCTGGTCGTCCGTTGGGAGTATTTGCCTGGTTCGACCATTTATTTAGTCTGGTCGCAGGGTCGGACAGAAGAGGTGGAATCGGGTGTCTTCTCGTATTCCAATGACATGCGTGGTCTTTTCGACGTTTACCCCTACGATGTGTTTCTCATCAAAATCAACCGGTGGTTCTCGCTGTAAAACTATCCCCACCTTCCCGGAGGTTATATATTTACGGGAAGGTTTCTTCTTTTGTCTTCGTGAATCCACGTTTATCAGGATGAGTCAATCTCTGTCTTGAAATTATCTGCACAGGTGTAATCCACCTCAAAGGCTCATTACACCAATAACATTTCCTTTATAAAAAATCCCACCACCTTAACATCAATGAAATTCACCAGTTCTCTGCCTGGAAATCCATTGCATTTTTGGCTTTTACGTTGTACATTCCTAAATTACATAGATGATATCGAGAATCAGGAATGCATCCTGAAACATTGCGTCGTCTTGATCCAGGATATTGTTTTAATACGGGATTGTAGTTGAGATATTGTCCTAAGTATCATGATAAAATTAAGGCACCCAATACGGAAAACGACCTTAAAAACAGATGTAGTTTTGAAATGAAAGGAATCGCTTGATGGGTTTATACAAAGACCTCAAGGATAAACGCGTCGTGATAACCGGTGCGGCAAGCGGTATCGGCCTTGCGACAGCGCAACGGTTTGTCCAAGAAGAAGCGAAGGTTGTTATTTTCGATTGGAATAAAAAAGCGCTTGAAAAGGCGCTTGCTGCAAACAAAGCATTGACAGGTGGAATCGCAGGGGACGTGAGTGATCCTCAAGAGATGAAGAATGCGTTTAAAGAAGCAGATGACCTCCTGGGAGGCCTTGATATCTTGATCGCAAACGCCGGGATCAGTTATCGGATGCCTTTTTTGGACATCCCCTATCAACAGTGGTCAAAGGTGATGCGCGTGAATTTGGATGGCATGTTTATTTGCGCCCAGGAAGCCATCAAAAGGATGAAGAAACAACGATCGGGCGTCGTGCTGCTCACGGGTTCCACCAATGGGTTGGATGGACATCCGCTCTACACCGATTATAATGCCTCAAAGGCAGGAGTGATTGTACTAGCAAAGACCCTGGCGCTGGAGTTTGCTCCCTGGTTGCGCGTCAATGCCGTTTGTCCCGGCTATGTGCTGACCCCAATGCAGGAGGCAGAATATACTCCGGAGATGATGGATGCGGTGAATGCCGATATTCCTCTCAATCGACATGCCTCTGTGGAAGAAG
>CAZDVF010000372.1:0-3039 GCA_964508725.1 uncultured bacterium
CAGAGTAAGAAGACCGACGCAGGCCAGCGTGAACAACCACACAGTCCGACATGTTTTATTCAATCCCGTACTCCTTGAGTTTGCGGTAAAGAGTTCGCTCGCCGATGCCCAGGGCTTTGGCTGTTTTACGCCTGTTGCCGGCGAAGCGGTCGAGTGCCGTCTCGATGAGCCGTTTTTCCATTTCCTGAATACTCAAACTCTGGGCATGTTCAGGCTGCTGATGATCCAGGGGAATCTTGTGATCCATCAGTGGGCCGAACTCGGTTTGCCGGAATGGGGGCAGCGGCCGGTGCATGAGATAGGAGCGGATTTCTTCCACTGCCATACGGATTTCCAGCAATGCGCGGTAGATGAGTTCCCGTTCAGCCTGATCTGTTGTCTTGTGAACGATCATCGGAAGAGACTGTTCTGTCTCATACGGTAATTTGAGATGGAATTCCAACCTGGCGCCATCGATGGTCCCGCCCTTCTCAAGGATGATGATACGTTCGATAATGTTTCTCAACTCGCGGATATTGCCCGGCCAGGGATAGTCTTTCAATATATCCAGCGCTTCGTCGGTGAATCCGTTGAACGCAATACCATGCTCACGGCTGACGGTTTCAGCGAAATGACGCGCTAGAAGAGGGATGTCGTCCCTGCGCTGCCGCAAGCTGGGCACGGTGATTTTAACGGCATTGAGCCGATAGAAGAGGTCCTTGCGGAAGATGTCCTGGTGCACGGCTTTTTCAAGATTGCGGTTGGTTGCAGCCAAAACACGGACATCCACCCGTATCGATTTGGCGCCGCCTACCCGCATGAACTCCTTGCCCTCAAGCACACGCAGCAGTTTAACCTGTGTTTGCATGGGCATCTCACCGATTTCATCCAGAAGAATTGTTCCTCCGTCGGCTGTTTCGAAGTAACCCTTTCTGGCTTCCACAGCGCCTGTGAAGGATCCCTTTTCGTGCCCGAACAGTTCGCTTTCCAAGATGCCTTCGGGGATGGCGCCGCAGTTGACTGTGATAAGCGGCTTGTCCCTGCGCGGGCTCAGCGTGTGGATGGCGCTGGCGATCATCTCTTTGCCCGTTCCACTCTCTCCTGTGATGAGCACGGTGATGTTGGTCGACGCAACCTGACGGACTGTTTCCAGAACCTGCAAGAATGCGTCGGATTGGCCGATGAGTTCCGGATTGTTTTGCAGTGCGTCGTTATTCGTTTGATGGTTGTCAGTCATTCATACCTCGAGCATTTAACCATCGCAACCGAATGTCATGTTCCTGCTTTCCGACGGAAGAAGTCCACAGTTTCGGTCAGCCCGTCTGCAAGGGCTGTTTGGGGCGCCCAGCCTAAACTCTCCCTGGCCCTGTCACAGTTGATGACACTGCGGCGCTGCTCTCCCGGCTTGGCCGGACCGTGTTTTTCCTCGGCTCGTCCGCCGGTTCGCTCGTTCAACAAGTTAAAAATGGCGTTCACGTCGGTTTCGATACCGGTTCCCACGTTGAAGATATCCGTCTTGCCGTAATCCAGAGCCGCCACGTTGGCGCGGACCACGTCTTTTACGAATACATAATCCCGTGTTTGTTTACCGTCCCCGTTGATCACAGGCTGATCTCCTCCGAACAATCGGTTGGTGAAGATGGCGACCACGCCTGCTTCGCCGTGGGGATTTTGACGGGGGCCGTAGACATTGGCGTAGCGGAGGGCGATGTATTGAAGCCCGAATTCTGTGGCGTAGTAGTGGAGATACTTTTCCACCGTCAATTTAGTGACGCCGTAGGGTGAGAGGGGGAGGGTGGGATGATCCTCATCACAGGGAAACGTGTCTTGCTCACCGTAGACCGCGCCGCCGGATGAGGCGAACAGAACCTTCCCTACTTTGTGCCTAACGCAGGTTTGGAGCAGGTTGAGCGAGCCCAGAATGTTGGTTCGCGCATCAAACAGGGGGTTTGCCACTGATACGCGGATGTCCATCTGCGCCGCCTGGTGGTACAGAACATCGAACCGTTCCATTTCGAAAAGCTTGTCCACTTCGGGCGAGCAAATATCCATCAACACGAAAGCTGCTTCAGGATTGATATTTTCCATCCGTCCCATGCTGAGATTGTCCAAAACCGTCACCTGATGTCCCTGTGCGAGAAGTGCATCCGTCAGGTGTGATCCGATGAACCCGGCGCCGCCGGTCACGCATATCTTCAAGAAGACCTCCTGTCTATGTTTGACGGACAACACGATTTCGCAAGGTTCCCAATCCTGTGATGCTGATTTCAATCACATCTCCGTCCTGAACGGGTGAGACGCCTTCAGGTGTGCCTGTTGCGATGATATCGCCCGGATTGAGCGTCATGAATTTGGAGAGATGCGACAAGATACGCGGCAGTTTGAAGATCATATCGGCCGTGCTGGCTGCCTGCCGCTCATCGCCGTTGACTGTCAGGCGAATCTCCAAGGCATGGGGGTCGCTCACCGCATCCGCCGGAACCAGATAGGGTCCGACTGGGCAAAACGTATCCAGACTTTTGGATCTGAACCATGGCTCGTTGCGTCCTGTGTCGTCTTTCTGCATGGCCCGGGCTGTCACGTCGTTGAGGATGGTGTATCCTGCAATGTAGTCCATGGTTTCGGATTCGGGGATATCCTTACCCGTCTTGCCGATGACGACGGCCAGTTCAGCCTCGTGATCCACGCGGGAATCCAGCCAATTGGGGATGACAATCTCTCCTTCATGCGGAATGAGCGTGGATGGCGCCTTCGAGAAAAAGAGCGGCTCTTTGGGAAGTGCGTGATTCAATTCCCTGGCGTGGGCCTGATAGTTCCGTCCCAGCCCGATGATCTTGGACGGTCGGGTGATGGGCAGGTCGAACGACATGTCATCCGGCAGTTTGAGCGTATGAAGCTTGGCCTGAACCCACGATTCCGTCATAATCTGCTCAACGACCTGGCTGGAACAGTATCCCATTTCGACCAAAACCTGAAGGAACTGAAGGGTCAAGGTCTGCTTGGCGCCCTTGGCTTTTTGATAGAGATCGAAAGCACTGGTGAAATTGTATACACTTTCCC
>CAZDVF010000373.1:0-3018 GCA_964508725.1 uncultured bacterium
CGTGCTCAAAGACACGCTGTTTGTTAAAATTGTCGACCAAAATGGTAACGGCGTTCCGTACGGTCCATTGACGTTCGAGGCCATCTCTGGCGGCGGAGAAATCGTGCAGGACCAGCCGGTGTTGAGCGACAGTTCGGGATTGGCATGGTCGCAGATCCAACTGGGCGACCAGCCGGGTGAAAACCTGATCAAGGTGTCTTCTGAAGGACTCGAGGGCAGTCCTCTCTACTTCTCGGCAACGGGCGAGGTGGGGCAACCCGTCTCCATGATGACCGTGTCCGGGCACCCCCAGACCGGTCCGGCCGGCCAGCAGCTTCCCGATCCATTGATTGTGGGAGTGATTGACAGCGATGGTGATCCGGTGGCCAATGTGGTGGTCCAATGGGAGGTCGAGGTTGGCGGCGGCCGGCTCCTCACGCCCGCTGTGGTTGCGACCGACGCGTTCGGATATTCACGAGCCCTGTTTAAAAACGACAATGTGGCCGGTCGCAACAGCTGGGTCAAGGCGTCCAATAATCTGCTTTCAGGATCGCCCCGACGATTTTCTGTGACCAGCACTGCGGGGAATCCGAGCCAGCTTGCACAGGTTTCTGGCGATGGGCAATCGGGATTTGTCGGACAACAGCTCAATAATCCTCTGGTCGTCAAGGTCAGTGATCCGTTCGGAAATCCGGTCAGCGGATACTCGGTACGCTTTGTGGTGGTTTCTGGCGGCGCCACCATTCAGGGAGGCCAGGAGGCTGATGTGCTGACCAATGCATCGGGTCTGGCGTCCACACTTGTCAGGCTGGGCCAGACCACCGGAACTGTGGTCATTGAAGCCAGGGGGCAATATCTGGATGGATCGCCGGTGAGATTCTCCTTGACGGTTCAGTCGAACGTGGCCCAGGATATCGTGCTTTTTTCGGGAAACAACCAAATAGGGACGGTTGGGCAGATTTTGGTCGATCCACTGCGGGTGCGCGTGGTGGATGCCTTCGGCAATCCGGTCTCCGGTGTTTCGGTTTTCTTCTCACGCGATGCGGGTCCGGGTTCCATCATCGAAACGCAGCCCGTGGTCAGCGACGCCAATGGCATCGCGGCTGTTAATTTCCGCGTCGGTTCCACACCGAGCACATCAGTGGTCAGCGCTCTGTGGTCCAATAAAATGATTTCGTTTACCGTGCAGGCGGTCACCAATCCGAACTTCCCGGTACTGGATAAAACGTTGATTCCAGAATCCCCCGATGTATCGGAGGGAGACGCGCTGTTGATTACCCTCTACGCTACGGACGCTGACAGTGATCCTCTGACCTTCCAGGTTGGGAATCTTTTCCCGCCTGACGGCGCGGGCATTCCCGATCCAACGGCCAATCCGTCCCAGTTTCGCTGGACACCCAATTACACCCAGCAGGGAACACACGATGTGGTCCTCCGTGTTGTAGACGGCAAAGGCGGAGTGGACAGTGACACAGTGACGGTGAATGTGCAAAATGTCAACCAGTCGCCCACCATACTCTCTACAATTCCGGCGGGAGACACGACTGTCGTTTCCGGACAAACATTGACATTGTCGGTCAATGCTGTCGATCATGACGGCGATCCATTGACGTATTCCTGGGAAGTTGACGGACAGCCCGTCAGCACTACCCAGTCGTTCTACCACCACCAGATCGACAAATTTTTCTCCGGCAACCGCACTGTGGATGTGTTTGTGAGCGACGGTGTTGTGATCAAGAGCTTCCGGTGGGTTCTCACTGTTCGGGTTTCGGTTGAACTGTCGATGTTTATGGCACAGTTTGAACAGGAATTTAATGCCGTCAAGGTCGTGTGGGCTACGTCGTATGAAACGGATAACGCCGGCTTCGACGTGTACCGCAGCACGACGCGGGATGGTGATTATGTGAAGATCAATGACACCATGATCCCCAGCCGCTCAGACGGGAGTTACGATTATACAGACCGGACTGTGGACGTTGGCCGCACCTATTTTTACAAACTGATTGGCAATGATTTCCGGGGCAACCGGCATGAGTATGGTCCTGTGTCGGTGACCATCACTGCTCCTGACAAGCTGGTGCTGGGTCAGAACTATCCCAATCCGTTCAATCCGATTACAGTGATTCGTTACCAGTTGGCCAAACGTGAGCAAGTAATGCTCTCTGTCTACAACATCATGGGACAGCGGGTTGCGACCCTGGTGGATGAGGTCAAGGAGCCGGGCTTCTACACAGCTGAATGGAACGGTTATGATGATACAGGACGCGATGTCTCGACCGGTATTTACATCTACCAGCTCCGGACAGCCAAGCAGGTGATCACCAAACGCATGGTGAAGATGAAATAGTCCTGTTTGGATACCAAGTATGATGATAAGGGGGGCATCCACAAAATGGACAGCCCCCTTCCTTTTGGTTGCATCTGCTTTGTGGAATCGGTATTTTGTTGTGGCGTTTGAAAACGTCTGTATTTCAAGATTGGGAAAGTGGGTATGCGTCGCAAGGTCATTGTTCGGATTTTTATCCTGTTATTCGTTTTGGTCTCTCAGAGACTGCTCGAGGCCCAAAATGTTCAGCGGATGCAGAGACCGCAGTACGAGTCCAAGTGGAATCGGGTTCTCGTTATGGCCCAAAACATACTGACCAGTAGTGTGGCCGATCGTTTGTTTTTAAAGGATTCGATTCTGGACATCCTTTTGGCTGAGGAGCCGAATTATCCTGTCTATTATGTTGACAAAAGGGCCACTGGCGCCGGGAATGGCAGCTCGTGGGAGAATGCGTTTCATCGCATTCAGGATGCTGTGGATGCATGCAGTGAGGCCGGTCTTGAGGGCTGGATCTGGGTGGCTGAAGGCGAATACCAGGAGCCCGGAATCTACTCTCCGGCAGGATCTCTGCTTATCAAGTCAGGTGTCATGGTCTTTGGGGGATTTGAGGGAACAGAGACACATTTGTATCAGCGCGATTATGATAATCATGAGACTATCCTGAATGGCTGGATCGGTCTCCGTGCCGTGGACATGGAACACAAGACCCTGAT
>CAZDVF010000374.1:0-3013 GCA_964508725.1 uncultured bacterium
TGATCATCGTCCACGTTGTCAATGTACCCAGTTTCCTCAAGCGGACAACGTATTATAATCCCCACGACGGAAAAAACCAGAACCGCGCTTTCCCAGGAAAAGAGCACGGCACCATGACCGAGCGCATCGCATTCCAGATCACACGTCATGTGATCGACCAGTGTGACGTGTTGATCGACAACCACTGCGGCGACGGTAATGAAGATCTGACGACCTATCTTTACGATACGGCTATTGGTGATCCGTTGATCGATGCGAAAACCAAAGCGCTGGCAGAAGCTTACGGATTTCAGATGATTATCCATCAAGAAGCGCAGGCCAATGATCCCAGCGCCACGTGGTGCGCCAATTCTGCCTTGCTTGCGGGCAAGCCGGCGCTGACCATCGAATGCGGCAAGTTGGGGCGCACCGATGAAGAATACATCCAGGCATTCCTCCGTGGAACAAACAACATCCTCAAACACCTGAAGATCATTCCCGGCGAACCGGAACGGATCGCCGAGCCTGTGCATGTACGGCGTACGACATATGTCCGCTCGGCGCACACCGGTATCTGGCATCCACTGGTTCGGGGCGGGCAGCATGTCCAGAAAGGCGAGCTGGCGGGATTCCTCACAGACTATTTTGGCAACGTCATCCAGGAGGCCTTCGCACCTCACGACGGGATTGTCATGTACATTGTAGCAACGCCGCCACTCAGTCCTGGCGAACCCATGGTCAAGGTAGGGGGCTTCGAATGAATCGGGTCGATCGCTGGGAGATAGAGCCAGCATGATGAAGAATGATGCCAATGCTTCCCAGCTCCGCGACGAGTTGCTACTCAAGACGCGCGCTCTGGCTGCCACGGCTGAGGGCATCACAATCACTGATGCACGCCATCCTGACAATCCCATCGTCTATGTGAACCCGGGGTTCGAACACCTGACGGGATATTCAATGGATGAGACGATCGGCCGCAATCCCCGCTTCCTGCAGGGACCCGATACCGATCCGGATACGGTCGAACAAATCCGCGACGCCGTCAAGGCAGACCGGGTTTGTACGGTGGAGCTCCTCAATTATCGCAAGGACGGATCGCCCTTCTGGAATCGGTTTTCCGTCACGCCGGTCCGGAACGATGCAGGGATCATCACACACTACATCGGCGTTCACATCGACATTTCGGAGCGCCGCCGTATCGAAGAGGCCCTGCGCCTGACCAACCGGAAACTTGAGGATGCCAACCGACGCATGCGGATGGATCTGGAAGCGGCCGCTGTCTTGCAGAGGTCGCTCTTGCCATCCCGGGTTCCCAAGTTGGAGACCATCAACATTGCGTGGGGGCTGGAATCGTGCGACGATTTGGCCGGTGATACGCTGAACATCATCCTCCTGGATGACCGGCAAGTCGGTCTCTACGTGCTGGACGTTGCAGGGCACGGTGTGCAGGCGTCACTCTTGTCTGTGACCCTGAACCGGTGGCTGTCGGCCACAAAGTCTCATTCCATCCTCTTTGATTTGCCCCTCGATCGAGACGGGACCTTCACAGTAATCGAGCCGATGCGCGTGGCTGAAAAACTCAACCGGCTTTTCCCCATGAATCCCGAAACCTTTCAATATTTCACCATTGTTTATGGTATTCTCGATCTGACCGATTTAACTTTTCGCTACGTCTCCACGGGCCATCCGGCACCGCTGTATGTCCCTGTTGGCGGCACTGTCCGTTCGCTTCCCGCTGCCGGTTTTCCTGTCGGATTCGTCTCTCAGCCCGAGTACGAAACATACACGACTCGTCTGGATCCCGGAGACAGACTGTATTTGTTCAGTGACGGTGCGGAAGAAACGCTGAACATCAATGATGAGGCGTTTGGAACCGAGCGCCTCGCCCATGTTCTGGAAGACACCCGTCACATGCGGCTTCAGGAGAGCGTTGCCGCTATCTTTTCTTCGGTCAAAGGCTGGATGAACCACGGCAAGCTGCAGGATGACATCAGTATTCTGTCGCTTCAGGTCATGGACAGGTTGTACAAAAAGTGATCCACTGAGCGTGTTTGTGAATCCCAAAAAGGAGGAACCCTGACATGATTGGCACACTTGATCCGAAAATGATGGAAGCGGTTCTTGAAATCCTTCCGGTGGAGTTTTCAATCGTAGATGCAGACGACAACGTGCTGGCGTGGAACCGGCACAGAAGCCGGATTTTCAAACGGCCCGAGGCGGTGGTGGGCCGCAACGTGCGTGCCTGCCATCCCCAAAAGAGTCTGGACAAGGTTGAGCTGATCCTGGGCGAAATGAAGGCCGGGACGCGGGAGCGCGCTCGTTTCTGGATCGACCTTGAACTCGAAGGCAAACAGGCCCCCCAGAAAATCCTCATCGAATACTATGCGTTGCGCGACAACGCCGGGGCTTATCTCGGTTGTCTGGAAGTCTCCCAGAACATCACGGAGATTCGGAACCTGACAGGCCAGAAACGGCTGCTGGATTGAGGAGGAAGTCGTGCGCGATGCCATCCGACGACACCCTAAAGAGCGCAAGGACGAACTCATCCGATTCCTTCGCGAAATCATCGCGATTCCCTCAATGAGCGGAAGCGAAGATCGCGTGGTTGACCGCATTCGCCAGGAGATGGAAGCGCTGGATTACGAAGCTGTCCACATCGATCGATTCGGAAACCTCATCGGGCGCATGGGATCGGGTCCGCGTGTGTTGGCCATCGACGGCCATTGCGACACCGTGGCCGCAGGCGATCGTGGCGCCTGGACGGGTGATCCCTTCTCTGCAGAGCTGAAAGACGGCGTGGTTTACGGACGGGGCGCAGCGGATCAAAAGGGTGGGCTGGCTTCGGCAGTGTATGCCGGAAAGATCGCCAAAGAGATCGGCATTCCGGATGATGTGACACTTCTTGTTGTTGTATCCGTCCAGGAAGAAGATTTCGAGGGCGTGTGCTGGCGGTCTCTGATCGAGCTTGAGCATGTTCGTCCCGAGGCCGTGCTGCTCACCGAGCCAACCAACCTGGGAATTCGCATCGGGCAGC
>CAZDVF010000375.1:0-3011 GCA_964508725.1 uncultured bacterium
TGCCACAGCGTCAACAGCAGAAAGTAGTGTGACAGCTTCTTCTGCTGCTTTACGGCCGATCTCTTTTGGAGTCCGTTCTTTTTTGAAGTAGCCCATGCCGATGCGCCCGCCGCCGGAATAAAATCCGGTATTTCGGTTTTTACCGTCATCAGCTGTGGCGACTGCGATAAGACGGACCTGGGGACGCGCGTCAGAGACCAGCAATCCCTCGCTGTTGGCGATGGTGACGTATTGAATTTCGTCTGTCAGATACGCCTGGACTTTGGTGATTTTGGAATCGTAATCCTGGGCGCTTTTGTAAGCCTCTTTGACCAGAGCGATTTTCCCGTCCAGTTTTTCACTGTGCAGAGGCCGAGCCAGATCGTAAACCTGTTGGGATATGGTTTTTTCCGCCAGATCGACGGCGTGACTTGCAGATCCGGTTGCGATGGCCGCTGCGGTCAGAGCGGTCTGACTCATTTTGTCGAAACGCAGATCATTGGTGTAACCGTAGCCCGTCTGGCTGCCTTTGAGCACGCGGACCCCAACGCCCACGCTGATACTCTCCGACGATTCCTTGATGATGTCTTCTTCCATCTGTACGGTGTTTGAGATGCGGTACTCGAAAAAGAGTTCCGAAAAATCGCCGCCTTTTGACAGGGCGATCTCAAGAATTTTCCGCATGTCCTCAGGCGTGACGCCGAATCGTTCGCCGAAGAAAGAGGACGTTGGCGGAGGGATTCTTCCTCCGAAAAGCAGATCGGCCCACAGGCTACTGGTTGCTGCGGCCATAAGCCCGACTCCACTTTTCTTGAGGAAATCCCGTCGGTGGATACGTGTCACGGTGACTCCTCCTTTTAGGTTTCTCACAATGTATATGTGGATTGTTTGTCATGCAAGCATCCTTTTTTTACGGTGTTTCAGGATCTGTGTTTCAATGTTGGATTATCCATGTTCCAATGTTATTGAAAGATACAAAATTCAAAGTGTAGGAACAAATACGTTTTTCAAGTCAACGTTTTTTTAATCCATTGCGGTCATACGTCTTGATAAAGAAACCACGGATTTTACTTGACAAAAACCGGGATTATGCGCAAGTTGATGAGGCAATACCGTTCTCACTATCTGAACAAATCATGGAATTTCTTAACGAGTCAGCCGGGATATGCAGAGATCCAAACACTGGTGTTGTTTTTTCCTCATCCTTTTAATGATTCAATCGTGTGCGGACAAAGCCACCAATCCCACGCCGCACGGAGAGGCGCTCTCCACGCCACCGGCGCGGTTTGCGGTGATCTCAGACCTGCACGTGTTTGATCCGGCGCTGGGAACCACGGGCGCGGCCTTCGAAGCGGCCGTGTCGCAGGACCGCAAGATGATCGCCGAGAGCGAGGCGATCCTGACAGCTGTCGTCCAGACTCTTGCAGCGGAGCCACTCGATTTCATCCTGATCCCGGGCGACCTGACCAAAGACGGTGAACGCGCAAGTCACGAGATGGTTGCTGCATTCCTGCAGCAGTTGGAGGACGCGGGCATCCCCGTCTTTGTCGCGCCGGGCAATCACGACATCAACAATCCCAATGCAGAATCCTATGCGGGTGATACGGCAACGCCAGTTGAGAGCGTATCCCCACAGCAGTTTGCAACGATCTATCAGGATTTCGGGTACGGGGATGCCATTGCCTCTGATCCCAATTCATTGAGTTATATCGCAGAATCGGTGGAGGGACTCCGGATTTTGTCCATTGATGCGTGCCGGTACGGGCCAGATGCGGAGGCAGAGGGACGCACCGGAGGGAGTCTGCCATCCGAGTCACGGCAGTGGATCCGCACACAACTTCAGCAGGCGCGCGCTGACGGCGACGTCACCATCGGCATGATGCATCATGGTGGGTGGGAGCATTTCGACGGACAGAAACTTCTGTTTGGAGATTATGTCCTTGACGATTATCAGAGTATCGTCTCCGAGTGGATCGCAGACGGATTGCGTGTTGTGTTCACCGGCCATTTTCACGCGCAGGATGTTGTTTTGACATCAACTTTAAACGGACATTTCTTTGACATTGAAACCGGATCGCTGGTCACCTATCCCTGTCCGTACCGCATTGTGAATCTCGATGACTGCGGCGTTTTCACCATATCCAGCCAGACGATTTCACAGATCAACTTCGACACAGGGGGCTTGCCCTTTCATGACTATGCGAAAACATTCCTCACAACAGGAGCGGAACATCTGGCCCGAATACTGCTTCCACAATACTTCAACCTTTCTGACGAGGATGTCAACGAGATGGTTCCGCATCTGACAGATGCGTTGATCGCCCACCTTCGGGGAGATGAAACTCCAGCAAACGAGACAGCGATTTTCATCCAGGGACTACTTCTTCAGCTCAACATCCAGAAACAGATTATCGGGAGAACCCTGCAAGATATCTGGGATGATCCCGATCCATCAGACAATGACGTCATCATCAATCTGGGCACAGGGGAGTGGACAGAATTGGATCAGGCTCTGGCCGCACGCTGATCCCTCGTTTCGAAGAGTGTGCATCCAGCGGAATCTGTCTGCCGCACCATCGTCCAAAAGAAAGAGGCGAGATCGTGTGATCCCGCCTCGTAGACTTGCCGTCCGATTGTTTGAAATGGTCCGGTCTACCGCACCAGCATGATTTTACGCGACAGGATTTGGCCTCGGTACTGGATTTTGTAAAAATACATGCCCGACGGCACAGAGAGACCCGTGTGGTCTTTTCCGTCCCACATCACAGAATGCTGCCCAGCTGATTTTTCTTCATCCGCGAGAACTCTGATCTCCCTACCTACGACGTCATAAATCTTCAACTCAACGCGTCCCTGTTTCGGTAAATTGAAGTAGATATTGGTTTCCGGGTTGAAGGGATTGGGGAAGCTGTGAGCGGAGAACTTGCCCGGCGTGTTGTCAATTTCTTCCGTCTCTCCTTTTGCTAGAGGAGCGGGCGACATGTCTTCCAGTTCTTCTTTGGCTGACTGGGCCGTCGGATGGTCAGGATACG
>CAZDVF010000376.1:0-630 GCA_964508725.1 uncultured bacterium
AGGCGATCGGGTGGGAATCTCCTGTGGGTAAAGAACTGACACACCACATCAATGGGCGAAAGGGCGTGGTCGTCGGAGTCGTCAAAGACTATCACATGCTCTCCCTGCACGATCCCATCGAACCGCTATGTCTCGACCTGGATCCTACACGTGCTGATGATTGTCTATCCATCAAAGTGACGGGTCCGAATACGCTGGAAACAATCGCAGCGATTCAGGCAACTGTGTCAGATATCGCTCCAGATTACCCTTTTGTTTACCGTTTTTTTGAAGACATTTTCGATCAGGCGTATGCGTTTGAGCAGACGCTTGAGACGATCTTCACCTTGTTTGCAACGCTGGCCATCGTCATCGCGTCTCTCGGACTTTACGGATTGGTTTCGATCTCGGTACAGCAGCGGACCAAGGAAGTCAGTATCCGAAAAGTTCTGGGAGCCTCTGTATCCGGCATTGTTCTTCTCATGACGCGGCAGTTGACGCGCTGGGTTCTGGCGGCCAATCTGATTGCCTGGCCAATCGCCTGTTTTACCCTCCACAAAGCGCTGGCCCTGTACGCCTACCGCATTCCGCTAGGGATTGTCTTCTTCCTGTTTGGCGGTGGATTGGCTCTGGCAGTATCACTGCTTACGG
>CAZDVF010000376.1:640-3009 GCA_964508725.1 uncultured bacterium
GGTCGCTTCCCAGACTTTGCGCGCCGCACGGGCCAATCCGGCGGACAGTCTGCGGTACGAGTAGATGGCGAAATGGAAAATATGATGTTTCGATCCAAACACAGTGAAACGGATCCCATATCGAATGGGAGTCATCCGCCCCGTTTGGCCAGAATGATTCTTTCATGGATGTTGATTCACGCACATCCTGAGAGCGTGCTGGCCGATTATGATGAGGTGTTCCAAACAATCATCCGGGAAGATGGACTTTTCAGAGCCAAACGATGGTACTGGCTCCAGTGTGTCCTCATCTTTCCGTCAATTCTTCATTATTCACTTATATGGAGTGCAGCCATGTTTCGGTATTCTCTGAAAATCGCATTTCGTCACATCTTCAAGCAAAAGGGCTACACCTTTATCAACGTATTTGGTCTGGCCCTGGGAATGGCCTTATCCATTCTGATCTTGCAGTGGGTTTTGTTTGAGATGGATTTTAACCGGTTTCACGAAAAGATCGATTCGCTCTATCTGGTTCAGTGCCGCCAGCAGTACACCAGCCGAACGACTATCGGACAGGGTTCAGTTCCTGCACTGGGACCGGCGCTCAAAGCCGATTTTCCGGAGGTTGTGAACGCTGTACGCTTCAACAACGGTCAACGGGAGATGCTGCTGACATACGGTGACGTCAAGTTCAAAGAATCGATCCAGATGGCTGATCCCTCGGTCTTCCAACTCTTCACATTCCCCTTCATCAAAGGAGATCCAAAAGCTGCCGAAGGCGATCCGCATGTGATGGTCATCTCCGAAGCAGTGGCCCAAAGATTGTTTGGTGATGCTGATCCTGTCGGCAAGAGCGTCACGCTGGGTGGTGCGTACGATATGCTGATCGTAGGCGTGATGAAGGAGATCCCGGTTCAATCGAGCATTCGGTTTGATGTCTGGGTGCCGATTCAACTTTCGCGGGAGGCTATTCGCGAAAACTATATTGACACCTGGTACAATATGGCTTTTCGAACCTACGTGGAACTGGCCGATGGTGTCTCTGTGGATGCTTTTAATGCAAAGATTCAAAATCGCATTCGACAGTCTGATCCCGAATCCGTTCTGGAACCGGTTCTCTATCCGTTCAAGGATATGTATCTCAAGCTTTGGGGTGTCAGAGATCAGCTCTTTATTTTCGGGATGATTGCTTTTTTTGTACTGATCATTGCCTGTATCAACTTCATGAATCTGACAACGGCCCGATCGGTTTGCCGCGCCAAGGAAGTCGGTCTCCGAAAGGTCGTTGGCGCCGATCGCATGCAATTGGCGCGTCAGTTCTTTGGCGAGACGATGCTCATGACGGCATTTGCCCTTGTCGGAGCCATCATCCTGGCCTTGCTATTTCTACCCTTGTTCCGATCACTCACCGGGCGTCCGCTTGACATATTCAGTTTATTCGATGGATTTTTTATCCTGGGTCTTGGCGGTGTGACGGTTGTGAGCGCTCTGTTGGCCGGCTTGTATCCAGCTCTATTTTTATCTTCGTTTCGTCCGATTCGTGTTTTGCGGGGGAGGTTATTTTCGTCATCTGGCGGAGCCTTGCTGCGGAAGGTGCTCGTTGTGATCCAATTCGTTCTTTCGATCATCCTTATTGTCAGTACATCGGTGATGTATCGTCAAACACAATTTATGCAATCAAAGGAATTGGGATTTAACAAGGACCACCTGTTGTACATCCCTATCGAAGGGAATCTGAAATCAACATATGCTGTCATGAAGACAGAACTGTTGCGGCATCCGAATATCCAGCATGTATCAGTGACCTCACACTCGCCGACAGGCATTTACTGGAACGGGCATGATTGGAATTGGGAAGGGCGTGATCCCAATGTCAATCCCCTTGTGACCTATTTCTTTGTTGATCCGGATGTTCTTGAAACGTTTCAGATGGAATTGACGGCCGGACGGTTTCTCCTTCCGACAGCATCAGACGGATCGATGGACGTGGTGATTAACCGGCGTTTCGCCGAAATCATGGATTTGGAATCGCCAGTCGGGCAGGAGATATCTCAAGGAGATGAATCCTACCGTGTGATTGGTGTTGTCAAGGATTTTCATTTCTCGCCGTTGTATCGAGAGATCGGTCCCATTATCCTCTTCAACGATCTAAGTGGGCAAACGCGGGCGAATTACATGTTTATTCGGATTCAGCCATCAGACATCGCCCGGACCATTGCATTCATAGAAAAAACGGCACAGACATTCAATCCCGAATTCCCGTTTGAATACCACTTCTTGGATGACGACTATGCCCGCATGTATCTCGGGATTGAACGCATTCGAGATGTGACCTGGACGTTTGCTGTTTTGGCTATCTCCATCTCCTGTTTGGGCCTGTTTGGTCTGGC
>CAZDVF010000377.1:0-3001 GCA_964508725.1 uncultured bacterium
GTTATGACCGTCTAGACCAGTCCCCTCAGAAAATCGGAACTGAAAAAGATCGCCATCGCAAAAGGGATCCCCTTCATTGTGGATGGAACCAATGCGGACGACGCTTCCGACTACCGTCCGGGACTTCGGGCGCTCAGGGAGCTTGCCATTCGAAGCCCCCTCAAAGAAGCTGGACTGACCAAATCAGAAATTCGACAGCTCTCGAAAGAGATGGAGTTGCCCACCTGGAACAGACCGGCCATGGCCTGCCTGGCGTCGCGCATCCCCTACGGATCGCCCATCACAACGGAGAAACTCACACGCATCGCCAGGGCTGAATCCTTTTTAAGGGAAATCGGTTTCGCGCAAGTCCGCGTGAGAGACCACGACACTGTGGCGCGCATTGAAGTGAATCCGGAGGATATCGTTAAAATACAGAACGCCGACCTCTCGCGCCGGATCGTCGAAGCATTGAAATCGGCAGGATACAGTTACGTGACCCTGGACCTGGAAGGGTATCGTAGCGGAAGTCTGAATGAGGAGCTCGAATCCGATGGATAGAGACACCATCCGCATGCTTCTGGACAGCGTCCAGAACGGCTCCACATCCGTGGACGACGCACTGAAGAAGCTCAAACATCTGCCGTACGACGATCTGGGTTTCGCCAAGATCGACACCCACCGCGCCATGCGGCGGGGATTTCCGGAAGTCATCTTTTGTGAAGGCAAAACGCCTGACCAGGTGCGCGCCATCGTGGAACGGATGAGGACCCAGAACCGGGTCATCCTGGGTATGCGGGCGGACAAAGATGTATTCACGGCCGTGCGCGATCTGTCGGACGACATAACCTATCACGACCACGCGCGGGCCATCCTGGTTGGAAAGATGCCACCTCCGCAACGCACAGGTAAGATCCTCGTCGTGTCGGCAGGGACTGCGGACATGCCTGTAGCCGAAGAGGCGGCCCTGACAGCCCAGGCAATGGGCAATCCGGTGGAGCGGCTCTACGACGCCGGTGTGGCCGGTGTCCACCGTCTCCTGGGCAACCGGGACAAACTGGCGGAGGCCAATGTCCTGATTGTCGTTGCCGGCATGGAGGGCGCGCTTCCCGGCGTTGTGGGCGGCCTGGTGGACAAACCTGTCGTGGCCGTGCCCACCAGTGTGGGATACGGCGCCAACTTTCAGGGGCTCTCCGCCCTGCTGACCATGCTCAACAGCTGCGTGCCGGGAATCGCTGTGGTCAACATCGACAATGGATTCGGCGCAGGCTACCTGGCTTCGCTCATCAACCGGATCGGTGAAGCGGACTGACTGCACACATTCTGATCAATTTTGAGACAACTTCGATGCCACCCTGCAGAGACGGCCCGCCAGGACGTCTCCGATGTCAGGAAAAAGCCGAAAAGATCTAACCCGGAGAAAATGGACAATCCATGA
This sequence comes from uncultured bacterium, assembly GCA_964508725.1. Taxonomy (GTDB): domain Bacteria; phylum Zhuqueibacterota; class QNDG01; order QNDG01; family DSAB01; genus CAZDVF01. The sequence continues at coordinate 1,418 of CAZDVF010000377.1, forward strand.
CACATAACGCCTACTTCGACTGCTTCGCCGGCGCCAGCGGCGACATGATTCTGGGTGCGCTGCTCGACGCCGGATTGCCATTCAATGCGCTCAAGGCTAAACTAGACAAGTTGCCGCTGACAAACTATTCTCTTTCTGCGGAGAAGGGGACGAAGAACGGTATTTCTGGCACCTCTTTCCACGTTGAGGTGGGTCACGACCACCGTCATCGCTCTCTGGGCGACATTGTCGGAATCATTAACAAGAGCGGTTTGTCTGACGAAATCAAGGCGGACAGTCTGCGGATTTTCACCCGTCTGGCCGAGGCTGAAGCTAAAATCCACAATAAACCGGTGGACGAGGTTCATTTTCACGAGGTGGGCGCTGTTGATTCCATCGTGGACATTGTGGGCGCCGTGATCAGCCTCTCACTCCTCGATGTGGGACGGATCACCGCTTCGCTCATGCGCATCGGAACCGGAACGTTGGAATGCGCCCACGGCGTGTTGCCAGTGCCCGCGCCGGCCACCGCCGAACTGATCAAGGGCTTTCCTGTAGAGTCAACGGGAATTGAGAACGAATTGACCACACCCACGGGCGCGGCCATCCTCACCACACTGGCGAAAGACTTCGGTCCCATGCCCTCCATGACCTTGGAGCGGACTGGGTACGGCCTGGGAGGACGCGACTTGACCATCCCCAATATCCTGCGGGTCATGATCGGGCGTGAAAACACCACAGAGGACAGCGACACCGTCCAGCTCATCGAAACCAATATCGACGACATGAATCCCCAGTTCTACGAGTATATTATGGAAGTGTTATTCGCCGCAGGAGCGAAGGATGTCTTTCTCACCCCGGTCATCATGAAAAAGAACCGCCCCGGCGTAGTCCTGAGCGTTTCAGCCGAACCGGAAAAGACAGACGCTATGGTGGAAGTCATCTTTCGCGAAACGACCACTCTGGGCGTCCGGCTGTCGGATATCAAAAAACGAATCATCCTCTCGCGTCGAATCGAAACCGTGTCAACACCCTGGGGCGAAGCCTGTGTCAAGATTCGCACCGAGCAGGACGGCACACCCATCGCCTCGCCCGAATACGATGACTGCAAAAAACTGGCGCAAGAACAGGGAATCCCCATCCGCACGGTATACGACGCGGTGAAGCGGCTGGGTCAGAATGCAGCCGACAAAGGATCGGATTCGTAATTCGGATCATTCGTTAATAGTCTGAAAGAGGGGTGGGGTATCCGGCCTTCGAAAAATCGCTGCTCTGAAATCCAAGCGAGAGAACGTCCACCCGCCTCCTACACGGCAGGTGGGAAGGAAGGATTGTCTGAGTCCCGTTTCATCGGGACGAGTTTCACGACCTTCAGTGACTAAGTGAGCATTTCAGGCGATTTTTCGCCGCCGATCATTTTTGCGCCACTTTTTTAAAAAAAGTGGCAAAATCAATATTTTTTCTTTCGACAACATATGGATAAAAATTTTTTGTCGGTAATCTCAGGGAGGCTCTTGCCTAATGTACGGCTAAAGCGCGGATTTCATCTGAGGAAATGTAGCCTTTCCCATGAAGAAAATCCAGAAGCTCCGTGAAGACATCTTC
>CAZDVF010000378.1:0-2993 GCA_964508725.1 uncultured bacterium
GTTTGGTGTTATCGAGAGCGGGAGTGTGATCCGTTACACGGGGAAGGTCATCGATGCCTATGTCGGTTCAGGTGTCTGCATTGACAATGCATTGCTCGTTGAAAACTGTACGATATTCGGGTCACCCGATGAACCAACCGAAATCAGCCACGGCGCGTTCGTCCGGAATTCCTGCGTCCAGTGGGGCTGCGAAGTGACATCCATGGCTATTGTGGATGAGTCCATTCTGACTGAATATTCACACGTTGAACGGCATGGCAAGGTGACACAGAGCATTATCGGCCCCAATTCGGGTATCGCTGAAGGTGAAGTGACATCATGCCTCGTGGGCCCCTTTGTGGGATTTCACCATCAGGCTCTGCTGATCGCTGCTGTCTGGCCCGAGGGCAAGGGCAATGTGGGATACGGCGCCAATGTTGGATCCAATCACACATCCAAAGCGCCTGATCAGGAGATTTGGTGCGGTGAGGGTGCTTTTTTGGGTCTGGGCGTGAATGTCAAATTCCCATCCGATTTTTCTGAAGCGCCCTACTCGATCATCGCCACCGGCACGGACACGCTTCCTCAAAAGGTTTCATTCCCTTTCTCACTCATCAATAAGCCTTCCAGTATATTTCCGGGCATCTCTCCTGCCATCAACGAAATCTTTCCAGGGTGGGTGCTTTCGGATAATATTTATCTCCTGAAGCGAAACGAAGGAAAGTTCAAGAAACGCAATAAAGCAAAACGGACATCATTCTGTTTTGACGTTTTCCGTCCTGACACCATCGAGATGATGGTCCAAGCAAGAGACCGGTTACGTGCTGTCGAAAAAGAGAGAGCAATTTATACCGATCGTGAAGTACACGGCCTCGGTAAAAATGTGATGACCGAGGCGAGTCGCATCAGAGGAATGGCTGCGTACGATTTTTACATCGAATACTATGCTCTGGAGGGTCTGTTTAAGCGGGCATTTTGTCATTCAACGTCCAGTCAAAACAAACGCATACAGTCACTCTATGATGATCCGACCAGCGACGCTGTTTGGGAGCATCAGCGCGACCTCCTGGCTGCGGAAGGTTTCAGCGGGCAAAGCATCCAAGCGAATCTGAAACGGTTCGCCGAGATGCAGGAACAGATTGCCAGGGATGTCGAAAAAACCAAGGCGAAAGACGATGTGCGCGGTGAGAAAATCATCCGTGATTACCGACATGTGAACACACTGGCTGCTGATGACGCTTTTGTCAGACACATGTGGGAAGAGACAGCAAAAATCAAGGAGATGGTTAACCGATTGATAAACACATGACACATCCAGAGACTGAAACGATCCTTATCCTTGACTTCGGATCTCAGTACACGCAGCTCATTGCGCGGCGTGTGCGTGAACTGAAAGTCTACTGTGAAATAGTTCCGTTTTCCATTTCAGCCGAGGAGATCCGAGAGGGCCGGCCCAAGGGGCTGATTCTTTCCGGCGGACCTTCCAGCGTATACGCCGCCCATGCGCCCCTTCCTGATCCGGCTCTCTTCGAACTGGGAATTCCCATTCTCGGAATCTGTTACGGCCTGCAACTTATCGGACATTTGCTGGGCGGCGAGGTGGACAAGGCCGCCCAACGTGAGTACGGCTACGCCTGCCTTGAGCTTGACGACACACAGGATCTGTTCCGGGATTTTGATTCATCCCTCGACGTCTGGATGAGCCACGGCGACCATCTCACCCGGATGCCGCCCGGATTTGTCCGTCTTGGCCATACAGAAAACGCAGGAATTGCAGCTGTAGCGCATCGGGATCGATCCATCTACGGCATTCAGTTCCACCCTGAAGTGGCGCATACGTCCCGCGGCTCCGAAGTGGTGAGGAATTTCCTTTTCACTATTTGCGGCTGTACCGGCCAGTGGACGCCGGAGCATTTCGTGTCCTCCTCCGTTGATACGATTCGAAATCTGGTGGGAGCGAGTAAGGTCATTTGCGGTCTCTCCGGCGGTGTGGATTCGGCAGTCACGGCTGCTTTGATCCACAAAGCCATCGGGGACAGGCTTATCCCCGTTTTTGTGAATAACGGCCTGTTGCGGCAGGACGAGGCTGAAGAAGTTCGAAACGCCTTTACACATCTGGGACTCCGATACGTCGACGCGTCCGCTTCCTTTCTGGAAGACCTCAAGGGTGTGATCGATCCTGAAACCAAACGAAAGCGCATCGGCGAACGGTTCATCCGCGTTTTCGAACACGAGGCTGCCCAATTGGGCCAGATCGATTTTCTGGCTCAGGGAACCCTCTACCCCGATGTCATCGAGAGCACGTCCACATTCGGTCCGTCTGATACGATCAAGTCGCACCACAACGTGGGCGGACTTCCGGAAAAGATGCGCATGAAGCTGGTCGAGCCCCTGCGCGAGCTGTTCAAAGACGAGGTTCGGGCTGTGGGACGCGTCCTGAATATGCCCGACGTGATTCTCAACCGGCACCCGTTTCCCGGACCGGGTCTGGCTGTGCGGGTGCTCGGCGAGGTGACGCCGGAGCGGTTGGCTGTTCTCCGCCAGACTGACGCGGTCTTCATTCACGAACTGAAATCTTCCGGATGGTACGACCGGGTCTGGCAGGCGCTGGTTGTGCTGCTTCCGGTGCAAAGTGTTGGCGTGATGGGCGACGAGCGGACCTATGAGAATGTGGCGGCTCTGCGCGCTGTGAACAGTACGGACGGCATGACCGCAGACTGGGCCAAACTACCGGCGGACCTGTTGAGCCGCGTATCAAGCCGCATCATCAATGAGGTGCGTGGCGTCAACCGGGTGGTCTATGATGTCAGTTCCAAACCACCGAGCACGATTGAGTGGGAATAAGGTGCGCCGGTTGTCGCTGGCCGAAACATCCGCCCGAAATGAGTGAGCATTCAAGGCCGGATTTGCCGGACTGGATTCCTCCGGTCAGAGCGAGGGAACCAATCCGAATATCCACTGATTGATCTTCAAACCACTGGCTCTGCCAGTGGTTCTCGATCCTAAACTGGTCA
>CAZDVF010000379.1:0-2992 GCA_964508725.1 uncultured bacterium
CGTCGTCCTTTTCAACATGAGTTGAACCGTACCAGCCTGCCAGGCGGGCCATCAACCACCAGAAGGCGCGGCCTTTCTGCTCACAGCTTGCGAAGGTGGTGTGTCCGGCTTCGTCTCCATGAAACGCGGCATGCTCCACGGGGACAGATGTGCTGTTCCACGTGTACATGGCCTTCTCCCAGTTTTGCGTTGCCGGGTTTTGACGCCATGCGTCCAGGTCAGCGAAATCGAAGAGGACTTTGTTGTGGTCCGCACAGTACTGGCGGATCTGCTGGTTGCGGTCGTGGCGGTTTTTCCCCTCAGATCCTGTCGCCTGCGCATTACCTGTCATATAGATGAAGGTCACGCCGGGATATTCGGATTCGAGCTGGGTCATGGCGTCGAGGTAGCCTTGTGTTTCCGCCTGCGAGAAGTGGTCCAGCTGGCAGCACCAACCCCACATGGAGGTTGCGATGGATGGGTTGTGGTTCAGCACGTTCCGCGTTTTGTTCAATCCATCTGCAGTCTCCCAGTACTGATCCGGCCCGATATAGGTGTCGTCCTCCTGGCCGTCGAAGATGCGGAACGCGCTGGTTTCGCCGGGCAGGGCGCTGTATTCGATCTCGACGTTGTAAATAGCGTTAGCTGCCTCGAGGCGCTCCACACCGGTGATGAGCTGCGATCCGTGGGAGGTGTGGGCATAATGAAGGGGCGCGCCGGACTTGACCGCGTTGATCCACTGCGCCGGAATTTGGGTGAGATCCGTGCAGGTGTGGTCGATGAGGAGGCCCTGGCCTCCAACTGATCCTGCGACGACGAGCAGCATCAGGACGGCGTACGTTCGTGTCTGCATTCTTCCCTCCCCTGGCTGGTTCTTTGTTTAAAAATAACAGAATCCATGGAATGATCCAAACGATTTTATTGATCTTCAAACCACTAGCTCGGCTAGTGGTTCTCGATCCTAAACTGGACGGCAGATACCTGCCTGCTTTAAGCCCCCCGGCTCAGCCGGGAATCTTAAAGCCACCGCCTCTGGCGGTGGATCGTTTACTCTTCTGTTATTCCCCCAGCGATACAGCCAGTATGTACCACGACGCGTGGGGAAGCCACTGTTCTCCCCATCGCCAGTCGTAATCCTTACCCGTGGTTTCGTAGAGCAGGTTGAAGTCGATATCATCTTCGTCTTCAAGGCCGGCAGTGATGCCGTTGCAAATGCCTCCGGGCGCGTTGGTATATTGATAGGTTCCGAAGAACATGTATTCAGGATTGTTCCGTCCCGAGCCGTGAAGCATGCAAGCGTCGAAGGGATTGAGCCCGAGAATCCAGTTGAGCTGGTTTCGGGCGTACGCTTTAAGACTGTCGCAGAATGAAGTATCGCTTCCCCAATGCAGGGCTGTTAAACGCGCGGCTGCAGCCAATGAGGAAAGCCGGGCGTTTTCACCCTGCCACCAGGGGGCTGTTTCAGTATCGTGAGGATAGAAGAAGCGGGTCCGTCTGAGTCCTGTTTTATTTTGAGTCAGTTGCCGGGCATAGCCGAACGGATTTGCAACTTCGTCCGTGACCTGTAACTCGAAAGTCATTGCTTTCTTCACTGTTTCACGTATTCGTTGTTGATTTTCTTTGTCTGAGATATCTAGATATGCCAGAAGACTCACGACCGGAAGCCCGGCGTCTGAAGCGTGAAAGAAAGGGCGATCGCTGTCGTCGGCACGCCAGTAATGGGCGGCTCCACCGCTGCTGACAAGGCGATTCATCAGGTTTTCCGCACGCTGATCCGCAGCATTTTTGTAAATAGCCTTGCCTGTGGTTTTGTAGAGTTCAACCGAGGCCAGAAGGGCGCAGTAGTCATCGACAATATTCTCTTTGCCGTCATTGGTAAAAGCGATGTTGTGCTCTTCCAAAAAGGCGAAAGCATCTTCCGCGGCCTGGAGATAGTCAACGCTGGTGAAATCACCTGATGCGTCGTGTGATCCGGCCAAGGCCAGAGCTGCAATGGAGAGACCCGCGCCTGCCCTGTATCCCACTACGTATGTTTGTTGGCCTTGGACCGCAACGATCCGTTGTTTCTTTGCTCGGAACTCATCCTCAATGGGGCGTTTCTGTTTAATGCTGAAATTCTTCATGGTGGGCGTGATACGCCGGTCTTCAGGCAACTTGCCGGGACCGCGTCCTGAAACAGTGCGGAAGAATGAACTGTTAGATGCTTTGATCCGAACCAGATAGTCGGCACCGTGCCCGGCTTCATCCAATAATCGTCGTATGATTTGGTTGAAGTTTTCGTCGTTACGACGCTCAAGCGCCTCACAGGTTTTCAGCAGGCTCCAAACCGTCAGAGGGATCTGCTGCGGATTGAAATAGGTGGAAAACGAGAGGTGCGATAAGTGTTTGCCGTAATCACCGCTGGCGTCGTACCATCCCCCATGGACGTCTACAGTATCGGATCGACCGTCAAGAAATGTCATCGTTCGGTCGGCTTTATCCAGCAGTCCGGAGCAGCGCTGACCCTTGAAGTAGAAGATGACATTCGACAAAGTATGTCGTTCGAGGATGTTATCTTGTATCAGGAAAGGGAAGGAGGATAAGGGACCTCTGTTGGTTTCACACGAAATGACGTATTCACCTTCTGCGGTCACTGCGTTAAAATCAATAGTCCAGAAAATCCAGTCTTTCCACTTGTGGACAGGTCCAATCTTTTGTGGCGACCCTGAGAAAATGATCTGGCCAGTTTTAGCTTCTTCCACCCAAAAGGATTTGATGTTATCTCCAGCAAATCCCAAAATGACAGCATGCTTGAAACTGTGGGTGTCGTATCCGATATGATTTGTGAGAATCTTCATCTTCTTGTTGGCTGCGTTAGAAGGTGAGACTGCAATCAGACCCAACATCAACAAGAGTACGATAATCCGTTTCATCGGTGTTCTCCCTTGGTTAGTGATATCAGTATCATTACATGTGAAAAAAATTATAATTTCAGACTGACGCCCAGTTTCTTTAATCCGCTGGTTAGCCATGT
>CAZDVF010000380.1:0-2955 GCA_964508725.1 uncultured bacterium
TGCATCTTCGGGCAAAGAGGTCAGACCCAGAGATGCCGATCCCACAACATCCTCAAGGACCCATTCGATTTCAACCATCAGGTTGTAAAGATCAGGCTCGACATGCTGCGCCGATTGCTTCATGCGTCGTGTCCGGTCCAGCACTTCTTTTGCGATTTCAAACTCAACCGACAAGGCATCGCGATTCAACTGCATGGGATTTTCAATATTGGAGAGATCCAGAAGCAGCGTTTCGACACTGAGCAGATAATTTCGAACAGCTGAGCCTTCGAGGGAAACAGTTGTCGCGCCCTGGGAGCGAAGATGGCTCCCATATCGTTCAAGCCACGTGGGCGGATCAAAAAGCAACTTGCCTGCGCCCAGACCGCCGATAAAAATGAGTACAGCCAGCGCCCACTGCAGCGCCGGCGCGGGCCGGAAAACGAACCGCTCAAAAATGGGATACCGTATGTCCTTCTTCCCCTGTTGTTTTGGCAGCGCATCAAGGCGAGCCTTGCACATGTCGGCAAGATCTTCTGGCGCTTTGGGCGCTATCCTGCTGGACAGAATCTGTTGCGTCTCTTCAAGTTCATGATAAAGAGACCGGCACGTCGGACATTCCTTGATATGATTATGGAAATCGTGCCGTTGTCGCGCGGTCATCTCACCGATGACGGCAGAGAGCACATCTGACTTTTTCTCACAGGCCATGTTTAATCCTCTGATGTTGGAGCAAATGCTTTCAATTTCTTCTTCAGATGGCGCAATCCCCGAAACAGATGGACACGCGCCGTACTGGGTGAACAATTTAAAATGTCGCTGATCTCTTTCATTGTAAAACCGTGGAAGTAATGCATAACAACGGCCATTCTCTGTGACGGTGACAGATGCTGCAACGCTTTGTCGATCGCTTCTCTTTCACCGGTATACTCCATTGAAGAGACTGCGCCTTGATGAAACAACTCCCGCTCGCGGATGGTATCGTCCACTTCGACAGTGTGGATGCGTCGCTCGCGTCGCAGAAAATCGATACCTACATTGTAGGCGATCCGGTAGAGCCAGGTCGAAAACTTGGCGTCGCCGCGGTATGTCTGAAGCGACTGAAAAGCGCGGATAAACGCCTCCTGGCTCAAGTCCTGGGCATCCTGGTAATTTCCTGTCAAATCGTACAGAAGATAAAAAATGAGATCCGCGTATTCCGTGACTAGGTGATCGAACGCTGCGCGCGATCCCTTTCGGGCTTTGCCGACCCATGTCTCGTCCTTTCTGCCCATTCAATCGCCTTCTGATTCCTTAGACGCACCCGCCCTGATTTCGTTTACAAAAAAATGAAAACCTTGCGTTAATTGACACGCACTTTTCGAACGTCGCCGCTCCAAAACAGATGCTCGGTCCCGTCATCCGTTTTCAGGCGGAGCCGGCCATGCGAGTCCAGACCGGTGTAGAATCCCCGGATACTCTTGCCGGCGGCATCCAGCTCGATCCGGCAGCTGGTCAGCGCGTCCACACAACTCCAGCGTTTGAGGATCAAATCCGGACCGTGGGCAACGAGAGTATCCCACGTTTTCTCCAGCGCGGCAAGCAGAGTCGTTTCAACTTCAACGAGCTTGAAATTACGCCTGGCTTCTGTTGATATGGATGTGGCTACATCCGCGATGCCCAGCGTATCAAGATCGCCAGGACTGAGGTTCACATTGAGACCGATACCGACAACAATACCGTTATGTCGAGGAATGGACTCGGACAGAATGCCCGCAATTTTCCTGTCGCCCACACACACATCGTTGGGCCATTTCAGGACAGCAGCGATGGATGCGATCGAATGGAGAACATCGGCGACAGCCACAGCAGCGGCCAGCCCCAGCATTGGACCAGGAGCGCAAACTTCTTCAGTTTTAAGGACAACAGACAGCGACAGAGACCGGCCGGGCATCGAAATCCACGACCGGTTTTGCCGTCCCCGACCGATCCGCTGATCGAAGGTGCTGACCACATCGCCGTGTGACAAATTCCGGATGTGCGTCTTTGCCCAACCGTTGGTAGAATCCAGAACGGCCATTTTGAGAAACTGGCCACCCCATAATCCTTGAGCTGAGACGCCTCCTTCACATCCACTGGTTTCGGATCTGCTCAAACAAACCCCGTTAGGAAGGATAAACAGACAACATCGATTCAGATATCAACCAAACGGACTACTCCTCGACAACCTCGGCATTCCTGATTCGACCCAGAACGCGTCCTCCCCCCGAAAGAATCACTTTGACATCTCGCTCATCATCTCGAACCAGAATGTCGCCCTGTATTTCCGATCCTTCAGAAACAGTGATGACCAAACGTTTCGGCCTGTCAGATTTACCCTTGCTCTTCTTGATAATCACATCGCCCTCAACAACGCTGGCGTCGGTCAGGGTAATATTGCCGTTGTACGTCGTGACATCGCGTTCTACTATCGTCCGTTCAAGATCGATATCCCCGTTTACACTGTCGATATCACGCCGCACAGCCACATCTCTCGCGCATACAACAGGGCCATTGATCGCGTTGATGCTGCCGTTCACCCGAACCGATGCATCCAGGCGGATACTGCCATTCACGCACTCCAGATCCTTCACCTTGGAATCCTGGCCGACGCGGATCCCTCCATTGACACTCCGACAGTCGCCCTTCACCAGGCAGTCTGACCCGATAGTAATGCTGCCGTTGACCGTGTTGATACTTGTTCCAACCGTTTTACCGTCATCAACAGAAATGGATTTGTTGATGCTGACACGACACCCCGCGATGAAGAAAAGGACTGCGAGACAAATCACGCCATACCGTTTCATTCCATCACCTCCAAAAATATGACGATACATCAACCTGGAACAGGTCTCACAGAAACCTGATTCCTTAATTGTATCGGAACAACATCATTTGGAAACAGTAAACGATCCACCGCCAGAGGCGGTGGCTTTAAGACTCCCTGCGGAGCCGGGG
>CAZDVF010000381.1:0-2955 GCA_964508725.1 uncultured bacterium
GGATGCCATAGGGAGCGGTCTTCATGACAAACTCGGTAATCTTGATCATCAAATCGGCGCCTTCGTTCACGAGTTTTACCAGTCCTGCCGCCCGTTTTCCAAGAGTGAGCAAACAGATTCCGACAATCAATGAGAAAACGATGACCTGCAGCATATTTGTGGTTGCCATGGCTTCAATGGGATTGGCCGGTATCCAGCTTACTATATTTTCGATGAAATTGAATTGGGTCGTTTCTATTTTAGTGCCTGCGTTTAAAAGTCCTAACGCTTCTTTACCGGGCCGAATGATCAGGGCGACGATCATGCCCATGGCAGCCGCGAAGAGCGAGGTGGCGGCATAATAGAGAAGCGTCATCCCTCCGACTGAACGCAGGGAACGAAGATCTTCCATTTTAATTATACCGCTGATTAATGTAAAAAAGGTAAGGGGAACAATGAGCATCTTGAGCAGGCGGATAAAAATATCGCCGATAGGCTTGAGGATCTTTGCATTTGGTCCCAGAAGAAATCCAAGTCCAATCCCGATTGCAATACAAATGAAAATTTGAATGTGAAGCTGCTGTCTGAACCACCATCCCATATTTTTTTTATCCTTCCATTTATAACGAAACTATTTGACTATCATACCGTTTGCATCCACTTTGACAATGAGATAACGCCCCGCATAGCTTTTCGGATCGATATTCTCCAGCAGGATGTTTTTTCTTCCACCCTGAGTGAAGACAGTCACTTCAACATCGACGGACTTCACACCCCGCAAACCAAAGTGAACGGGCATGGCGTTCTGTGAGTTGTACCCCGATCCTGTATCCAACAAAGTCGTCCCGAGAAGTTTTTTCGTCCCCGCATCATAACACCGCACTTCCGAACCGGCACGGGTGTAGTGGCCTTCGCCATCGAGAACGAGTACCTGAAGCGATTGCCGGGCCTTCTCTTCAGAGAGCTCATTGCGGAGGAGGTGATGCATGCCATCGGCTGCGGCTCCGGTCAGCGCCAGGTCGAGGTCGCCATCCCGATCAAAGTCGACCCAGTGGGCGCCGTGGTCGCCGTTGTTTTGTTTGATGATTCGGGGGGTGATGTTGACGAAACCGTCTTCATCGTTATGAAATAAATAATCTTCAAAACGCGTGCCCCGCGTAATGGTGCCGTTCACATACAGGTCGAGGCGGCCGTTGTTATCATAATCGCCCCATGTGCCAGTATCGTAGCAGAAATCGAGGGCAAGACCCAACCGGGGCGCTACATTTTCAAATGTCTTTCCATCAATATTTCGATAGAGGCCATTTGGACCGTAATTGGCTGTAAAAATGTCAATATTTCCGTCATTGTCATAATCGGCGAGACTGGGACGGACACTGCCGTAGAGGATCGATCCAAGGGCGCGCCCGCCGGTTTCGACACCGGCTTCCTTGGCGACATCCACAAATGTCGATCCATCATTTCGGAACAGGCCATTGGCGTCGCCATCCATGTTGGTGACGTAACAATCAAGATCACCATCTTTATCATAATCGAACCAGGCAGCGCCAACCGTTCTTCTCGAATCGCCTATGCCCAAATCCTGGGCCACATCCTTGAAATGACCATTGTTATTCTGAAAGAGGACATTGGGTTTGTCTCTCAGCCCCACATAGAGATCAACATCGCCGTCCCGGTCATAATCGACCCAACAGGCCTGTCGGAAACTGCCGGAGAGCGAGGAGCCGGTGGATTTGGTCACATCGGTGAAGCGCTTGCCGTCGCCTTCATTTCGATAGAGCTTGTTCCAGCTTTTGGCCCTGGAAACAAATCCGACGAAGAGATCCATGTTTCCGTCACCGTCGTAATCGCCCCATGCGCTGGTTCGGGTGACGTCATTGTCGGCCAGGCCGACCTGGGCCGCCACATCCGTAAATTGCCCATTGTCATTTCGATAAAGTCGATTGGGTTTTCCGTTGAAGCCGACAAACAGATCGAGATCACCGTCGTTGTCATAATCGGCAAAGGCATTGGTCAACGTTCTTCCGTCTTTGAAAAGATCGGGTTGATGCAGTTTAAAGTCTGGATACGTATGAGGTTTTTCCTGAGAACAAGACAGAAAAACAATTGACAGACTGGTAAAAGTACTTATAAAAATAATAAAGCATCGTCTCATGATATTCTCCGTCTGTTATTGAATTTTTCGTTTAAGGTAACGTGTGAAAAAAACAAGTATCCCTATTTCAGGCCGCCCGTTAAAATTGTCCATCATAATTTGTCCAGATAGAATCTCCCAGTTTCCAGGCTTCTTTCACAGCCATATTTCCGCACTTGATGCAATAGGATGTCAGAAATTGTTTCATTTTTTCGGGATCTTCCTTGAAAAGCGCTAAAGCTTTTTGGTCAATATCTTTCTGCTCTGCAAAAAATTGTTTCTGCAACGGATTGAACACCTTTTCATAATCATGCCGAAAAACTCCCCATTTCTGGTTGAGAAGTCCGCTGAGCCGGTTGAATGCCCACCAGGCGCTTTCTCTGGTGTAACCATGCGTTCTTGCCCTTACTTTATAGGATTCAGGAATATCTGTCACGCTATTATAAAATGGAACATAGATGGATGTTGCAGGATTATCCCAGTCAATCCAGACAACGCCCCCAATTGCATCAGGCATCCATGGGCGTGTCTGATTAATATAGGCAAACTGGCTGGACTTGACAGGAATTGTTCTTTCTTTGCGAATACCTCAAAGTTTCTGCATACCATCAGGCATGAAAGGACTTGCAAATGGAGAAATGACGGATTTGCCCGAGTCATCTTCCACCGTCACATTCCTGGTCATATCATAGGGGGTTCCCTGGTAATAACTCTGATATATTTCAACAATCTTTTCCATTGTAACCAGAGTATCCGGCTTGACTGAAAAAGGATAATTTTCAGAATTAGGATGCAGTTTGAGTGAAGGTGCAATCAGGGAGAATGCACCCCATTCTCTGCGT
>CAZDVF010000382.1:0-2944 GCA_964508725.1 uncultured bacterium
CATTCAATTTAAATTCAGTGTTACTCATTAATGTTCACTCCTTTTATACTTGTTCTTATTGCGAGGAAGATATGTGATAAAACTGCTTCCCTTGCCTTTTTCACTTTTTACTTCGATCCGGCCAAAATGGGAATCCACAATCTTCTTGGCAATGGTTAATCCGAGTCCCGTACCTGTGATGTTCTTGGTCTGTTCATCATCAGCGCGGTAGAAGTCGTCAAAAACATGTGATACATCTTCTGCTGAAATGCCAATACCTGTATCTGTTACACGAATACAGACATACGATTCATCTTCCAAAGCTTCAACAGAGATCGATCCCCCTTCAACATTGTACTTTATCGCATTGCTGATTAAATTTGTAAACAGCTTTTCTATATCTTTCACATCTGCCCGAACAGGAGCCAATGTCTCAGGAAAGTTGAATTCAATAGAAATATTACGACGTCTCGCTTCCGGTTCTAAAAACTCGATAATAGCGGGCACGACCTTCGATAGCTGAATGGATTCCATCTTTTGGGCGATTTTCCCGGCCTCTATTCTGTTAATCACCAGAAGATCGTTGACCAATGTCAGAAGCGAGTGGGCGCGCTCTTTTGCCCGTTTTAGCCATTGTTCCTTTTGTTTTGCATCTCCTCCGCCTTCACCTGAGAGTACGACTTCAAGCCAGCCTTCAACTGCAGCAAGCGGTGCCCGAAGTTCATGGGCGACCATAGATACGAATTGCGATTTGATTTTTTCAACCTCTTTCAATTCGGTGATATCTCTCAAAACCGTCACCGTACCAAGGACATCCTCTTTCTCATCTTTGACCAAAGCCATATTGGCCATCAGGCATGTCCCCTGATCGGCAACAGGGATTTCCTTGCTGATCATTGAAAAATTCTTGTCCTCAGAACACATCACCTCTCTCAGGATCGTCCGGATTGAGGCATTCTTGATGTAATGATCCAGGGATTCACCGGATACATCTGTATTCTTCATTTTGAGCATCTTGACTGCTGATGCATTCCAAAGCACCAGTTGATCTTCCATATTACAGACCAAGACACCGTCGGCCATACAGCTGATGATTGTACGAATCCGGCTCTGTTCATTTGACAACTCCAGCAGCTGCTGTTCCCGCTCTGCCAGAAGTGTTAATGCCTCCAGCCTGAGGTCCCTTTTCTCCAAACCGCGCTTGACAACGGCTGCCAGTGCCTCAGGAGTAAATGGCTTGGGAAGGTAATCGTATGCTCCCCGTTTCGTCGCTTCAACAGCGGTTTCAATCGTCGCAAATCCTGTAATAACAACCAAAATGATTTCAGGGTCAAGTTTATGCGCCATCTGGATAAAGTCTAGGCCGCCGACTCCAGGCATCATCAAATCCACTAGGATCAAATCATATGATCCTTCTTTCATTTTTTTGTAGCCGCTGGTCCCGTCTTCAGCGTATTCTGCATCATACCCTTCCCCTACAAGTGCACGCTTGCAGCCCTCACGGATTCCCAATTCGTCATCGACAATTAAAATGCGTCGCAATCGACTCAATTAACTATTCCCCTTTTTCAGAAGGCCCTCTACTCGACTGATCAGAACATCCGGCATGACAGGTTTATCAAGAAAGTCATCTGTCTTCATCCAGTAACCGTCTTCTTTCAGAGAAAAACGGTGACCTGTTGCCTCAGCCACAGATGTCACCATTAAAATGGGAATCGTTTTAAATAGAGGATCACTTTTAATTTCTTTACTGAAAGAAAATCCAGCATCATGTTTTTCCATCATCAGATCCAGGATGATTAAATCGGGCATTTCTGCCCTCACTTTTCCAAGCCCTTCACTCCCGTTGGCAGCAGTAAATACAGTATACCCATGATTTTTCAATACTGCTTTATGCATTTCGATAAAATCTGGATCATCATCAACCAATAAGATTTTGTTTCTTTTGCTCACGTTGTTTTTCTCCTGTGGTTTGTTTGATTTGCCCAACTGACTTTTCACTTTTCATCCATTCTTCCTGATCCAGCACAGGCAGACGGATTAAAAACGTGGTTCCTTGTCCAACTTCTGTATCAACTTGAATGGTGCCCTGATGCTTTGATATGATTCCGTATGCCAGAGCCAGACCTAAACCGGTTCCCTTCTCCTTTGTCGTAAAAAAGGGATCAAAGAGACGGTTTATATGTTTTTCTGAAATACCGCTTCCTGTATCTCCAATCTGAACCTGAATCTCTTTACTTTTCGTTTCAAAACGCGTTTCAATAGTTAAAACGCCCTTTCCATCCATTGCCTGGGCGCCGTTGAGAACGATATTCAGGACAACCTGTTTTAGAAGATCTGGATCAGCAAATGTGTTGGGGATTGACGCATCCATCTCCTTTTGCACTTCGATATTGTGGAAAAGGGATTGTTTGACCATCAAAGACAAAGCCTCTTCAATGACATTGTTAACGCTTGTGAGTCCCGGCTTAATTTGTGTTTCTCTTGAGAAACTGAGCAAATCTTTCACAATCTTGGCAGCCCTGTCCGCTTCCTGAACAATGAGAGAGACATCTTTCTCCCACTGCTTGTCTTTAGGCAATTCTTTCTGAAGCATCCGGGCAAACATGATAATCGTACCGAGGGGATTATTTAATTCGTGAGCGACACCGGCGGCCAACTGTCCCAATGAAGCCATCTTCTCGGTTTGAATAAGCTGTCTCTGCGCCTTTTCCAATTCTTTATGTGAAGCTTTCAATTGCTTATGTGATTTCTCAAGTCTGGTGTAAAACGCCTTGCATTGCTCTAACAAATAGTGGGGGCACATTTCGATTTCAGCCATCCCCTGGGCTACAGCAATCGCCTTCTCACGACACGTATCAAATCCACAGGCACCGCAATCCAGGTTATGGTCGGGATAGGTTTTATTCATGTCGGTCAGAACGGCTTCAATTTCTTCTTCTTCTGGAATCGGAAGAGCCACTTC
>CAZDVF010000383.1:0-2932 GCA_964508725.1 uncultured bacterium
CTGATGGAAAATTTCCTCGAGAGTACAAGGGAACCCTATTACGCCGGTGATATCGATTACGGCGATCGGGCCGAACACTGCTGGAACGGCGATCAAACCCGTCCCAATGCGCTGTCACGGCTGCGATACCACGAAATGTTCGCGCCGCGTATGGTCGAACAGATGCTGAAAACGGCGCCACAGGGCGCGGACCTGACCAGCTGGCGGTATTGACGTATTTTACTGGATGTATCTTAAATCCACTCAAGTATAGCGTTGAGGTTTCTTATGAATCTGATGAATACACGGCGTTGGAAACTGACTGTCATCTTGTTGACACTTTCGTTTTTCCTTTCTGCCCGGACGCAGGTCACGTCCCCTGAAGTGTATCTGGGTTACAAACCAGGCGACGATTTCCATCTGGCAACGTATGAGGAACTGTCCGGCTATCTTCAGAAACTGGATCAGGAAACAGATCGGCTCCAAATGTTCGATATGGGACCCACCACCGAAGGCCGGCGGATGCTCTACGCCGTGATCAGCTCGGAAGCCAACATGGCGCGGCTCGAACATTATCGGATGATAGCGCAGAAATTGAGTCTTGCGCGAAATCTCACTGATGCCGAAGCAAGCCAATTGTCCACTGAAGGAAAAGTTGTTGTGTGGATCGACTCGGGCATCCATGCGTCCGAAACATCTGGTCCTACGCACCAGTTTCAGCTGGCATACGACCTGGTCACTGGCGAGGATCCGCAAACACATTTCATTCGCGATAACGTGATTTTTCTCCTGGTTCAGGCTAATCCCGACGGCATGACCCTGGTGGCCGACTGGTACCGTGAAAATCTGGGGACGCCCTTCGAAACATCGGGTCCGCCTGTACTTTACCATAAATACGCCGGACACGACAACAACCGCGATTCGTTCATGGCCAACCTGCAGGAAACCCGGAATATGAACCACATTATCGGCGCGGTCTGGCATCCCCAGCTGCTCTATGTACAGCACGAGTCGGCCCCTTTTCCGGCCCGTATCTGGATGCCTCCCAATCCGGAGCCGGTGAATCCCAATATTCATCCCCTGGTTACCCGGTGGAAGAATCTGGTCGGATCGGCCATGGGCCAGGCGTTCGAAGCCAACGGTCAATCGGGTGCCATTTCGCGCACGGCTTTTGATCTGTGGTATCCCGGCTACGCCGACGGGCCGGCCGTGGAGCTGCGCAACATCCCCACCATTCTTACAGAGACGGCCAATTACCGATACGCCACGCCCCATTTTTACAGGATATCCGATTTCCCCGAAGCTTATCGAGATCTCGTCCCCGGAACATTCTATCCCAGTCCGTGGGAAGGCGGCTGGTGGCGTATGGCCGATGCTGTGGCTTACAATCTGACTGCGTCGAAATCCGTTCTGGATGTCGCGGCCAAGTACAAGTCGGAATTCCTCCTCTGCAAATATCAGATGGGACGCGATGTGATCCGCCGCTTTAAATGCGAACCGCCCTACGGATGGATCATCCCCGAAGATCAGCGTGATCCCAACACCACGGCCCTGATGCTCGAGCGGCTGATGATTTCAGGCGTTAATATCATGCGCGCAGATGCGTCTTTTACTTGTGACGGCATCGCCTATCCTGCCGGCACGACCGTGATCCCGACGTCCCAGGCTTTCGGACTGTATGTCAAGGCGCTCATGGAAATGCAGACGTACCCCGACCTGCGTAAATACGGACACCTCTGGCAGGGCATTTCCCGGTCCCAGCGATGGGACGGCGCGCCCCTGGCGCCGTACGACGGCGTGGGATGGACCCTGCAGGCGCAGATGGGTGTAAACGCTGTGGAAATGCGGTCGCCCGTAACGGTTCCATTTTCCCGAATTGAAACAGTGGAAAAGCCAGAGGGCAGGATGACGGGCAGCGGTCCGGATCTCCTGTTCCGTCATACCGACAACAACAGCTTGACTGCGGCCCGGCGAATCCTCCAGGCGGGCGGCAAGGTCGCCTGTACCCTTTCCGACGTTACGTTGCGGGGAGAGACGTTCCCGAAGGGATCGTTTGTCGCGGATGCATCCAGCATCCGCGACAATGCGCTGCAAACCATCGCGGCGGAAACGCACGTCCCCATGACCGGAGGACGGGTCATGGCAAAGACTGTTCCGCTCCGAAAGTCACGCATCGCCCTTTACACGCCCTGGACAGCCAGCATGGACGCGGGCTGGATCTCGTACGTGCTCGACACGTACGGATTTACGTACCATGTTCTCCGCGATGCCGAAATGCGGGCAGGAAAGCTCAAAGACCGGTTTGACGCCATCATTTTGCCCGACCTGCGGACTGCTTCCATTCTCCGGGGTCACACAAAGGGCACGATGCCGCCGCAGTACACAGGCGGCATCGGAGAAGAAGGCGCCGAAAATCTCCGCCGTTTCGTGGAGGCAGGCGGCGTCCTCGTCTGCAACAAGGGATCGAGTGATTTCGCTGTCCAAACGTTTGACATTCCCGTCTGCGATGTACTGGCCGATGTCAAATCCGACAGCTTCAACTGTCCGGGATCCCTGATCAAAATCCATTTCGATACAGATCATCCTCTGGCATTCGGACTTCCGGAAAACGGTGTCGGATATTTTTCCCACGGGATGGCTTTTGAAATCCAGGCGGATTCACTGAAGACCGAATCCATAATGGCGCAACCGGCTAAAAGCACTCCTATTGTGGTCGCCAAGTACCCCGATGAACCGCTCCTCTTGAGTGGGTGGATGATCGGTGAGACGTTGATCCGGAGGAAGGCCGCCGTCATTAAGACATCCTACGGACGCGGCGCTGTGGTTCTCTTCGGTTTCAGCGTCCATAATCGGGCCCAGGCTTACGGCACCATGAAGTTGCTTTTGAATGCGTTGTTATTTGATTGATCTTCAAACCACTAGCTCAGCTAGTGGTTCTCGATCCTAAACTGGA
>CAZDVF010000384.1:0-1579 GCA_964508725.1 uncultured bacterium
CATTAATCAGGCTCATAACGCCAAAGACCCGCAAGTATCGTTGGCAGCCCTTCTTGAAGCGGATGATGCATCCTCCAAAACGATTCTCTGGAGACGGGACTTTACTTACGGCACGGTCTTTTGCAATCCCACTTCCCAACCGATCTCGCTTACATACGAAGAAGTGAAGGGCACCCGGAACACGGACAACATCTACCGGATAAACGGCAGCCAGGCTCCAACTGTGAACAGCGGCCAGAAAGTGACATCTGGTATCACTATTCCTGCAGAGGACGGATTGATTCTGCTGGTGGACTGCGTGGGCACGGGTGTGAAGGATCAAAAAGAGGGTGTCATCCCTGAAAAGTATAAACTGGAAAATGTGTATCCCAATCCTTTCAACTCTTCCGCCTCCATACGGTACAGTCTGCCGGAAAAGACAGAGGTGCGGATTGTCGTCAGCAATGTGCGAGGAGAGCGGATCGAAACAATTTTTCGGGGTGTGCAGCCGGCTGGCAGGCACTCTGCACACTGGGATGCTTCAGAAGCTCCATCGGGTGTGTACCTGATTCAGCTTCTGACTGAGAAGCAGAGACTCTCAAAGAAGTGTCTGCTTGTGAAGTAACGTGGAGACGAGGCCTGTTACAGATAGCTGGGGGCTTTGGCCTCCCCCTCTATAAAAAGAAAACAATGAATATTCCTGAAGCTGTACAAAAAAGCACAAAACTGAAGCGTGACAATCACAAAACAAAAAATGCACCGGATGAAAACGGCTACCTTCAATTTTCAAATTTTAATTCATCCAACGCACTTTACTGGCGTTGAGGACACTTATTTCAATTGGGTTTTGTTCTTTCTGACAGGTTAATTCTTTTACGGTGTTCCGTTTTGTATCGGTTGTTTTCACCGGTGATTTAATTGTTAGTTTTAACGCCGGAACAACGCCGAACTGGGAACAGGTCAAGTCCTTTTTTCTCAACGAGGCCGTGATCGTGCTTCGCACCGGGCCGAACAAGATGAACGTGCTCTCACTCCAGGGATTTGTCGATCTTTTTTATCCACGACATTGAAACGTACCGGTTCACTGAAACCGGATTCAAGGAGACGGTAGTCCGTTGCACTGTCCGCACATATGGTGAGATCGCCTCGTGTGTTACACTATCCGAGGCCCATGTGCCCGGCGATAAGCGTCCGCCCCAGCAGGGCGTGGACGCATTTCATCTCATCCGCCAGACAGACGGCTGGAAGATTGTCTCCATCGTCAACGAGGTGGTTTGGCCCGGCAGGCCGGGGCTGGAGGAATTTGTCCCCAAAGAGTAAGAATTCCCAAGCTGAACACACAAAGTCCCCGACCGAACATCAGGCCGGGGACTTTTACCTGTTCCCGATTTGTGGGATCGAACAGATGCCCGCCTACTTTACCATCAACACCTTCCGTGTTTCTGTAAACGTTCCTGCCTGCATGCGGACCAGATATACTCCTGACTGAACGGGATGCCCGCTTTCGTCTCGGCTGTTCCAGACGACACGGTGGGCTGATGTTTGTCCATCCCCCTCACACATTAAACCGAAAGTCGATGATGTCGCCGTCCTGCACCAG